>JAFGPJ010000391.1 GCA_016936275.1 Sedimentisphaerales bacterium | reverse complement strand
GTCGGGGATTTCTTCCTCGAGCTTGGCAAATCCCTCATCCGGATCCTGGGCGGACCGCACCTGGTATTGCTTTGTTTCAAGGATCGCCTTAGTGATTTCCACGAAATCAGGGTCGTCATCGACAAGTAGTATCCTTGGAGTGCTCATGCTTTCTCCTTTGACAACGATAACATTAAAATATCCTTATTCTTTATCTGCTTTCAAGCATACCCGGCCGTGCCGCAGATTGCAACATGCCGGTTTGTTTCATTAAGGTCGCAGGCACATTAATATTCTGCTCGTTTCTATTCCAAAACAATCTCAGTAACAACTCGCCGTGTATACAAAAGGACTTTCCCATCGTCATCACGGCACATTTCTACCTCGAAACCGTTTTCCTCGTACTGCTTCTGGGCGGCTTTAGCCTCCTTTTCGCCCTCGTACTCTTCACCATCCCACATGAATTTCTTGCCGTCAATGAGGCGAGCTTGTTCTGCCATATCTTAACGTCCTTCAAAATTTTTTTCCAAAACCAATTTCTGCATTACACCTTATATGGGCTGGGGCCCAATGCCCGGACAGCCTCGGTCATATCACGCATTACCTCGGCGAAGCGGGGCCCCTCTGACGCCGATACCCATTCAAGACGGAATCGTTCGGGTTCCAGCCCGAAGTCTTCCAGCAACAATTCTATAGCCTCTTTTCGACTTTCGGCCTTAAGGTTGCCTTCGATGTAATGACAATCGCCAATGTGACAGCCGCAAATAATAACGCCGTCCGCCCCTTTGGTCAGTGCATCTATTACGAGGTTCGGATGCACCATCCCGGAACACATGACGCGAACAACGCGCATATTCGGCGGATACTGAAGCCTGGATACACCGGCCAGGTCAGCCCCTGCATAGGAGCACCAGTTACAACAAAAAGCAATAATCAACGGCTCGTATTCTTCATTTGCCATATTAAGCCAACTCCTGTTCTATTCTCCCATCAAAGCTGCCTCTACCATTGCACTAATCTGTTCAAGCTTGAAGCCGCGAACAAATATCCCCTTCTTCGGACATGTGGCCATGCAAACTCCACAGCCTTTACACAATGCCCCGTCTCTCTCAACTGTTTTTTTGATGCTGCCTTTGAACATATATTCGATCAATGTCAGCGCGTTGTAGGGGCAAGGATCGATACAATATGCACAGCCGTCGCAGTTTGCATCTACAACCTCGGATATGGTCGCTTCCATCTCAATTTGGTCTTTCGAGAGAATCGTTGCCGCCCGTGCCGCCGCTCCGTCGGCCTGGGCGATGCTCTCGGCAACGGATTTCGGGCAGTGTGCCAGACCGCACATGAATAAACCGTCGGTTGCAAAATCGACGGGCCGCAATTTCATGTGCGCTTCGAGGAAAAACTTGTCCGAATTCAGCGGTATTTTGAATAATTTAGCTAAATCGTCAACGTCCTCGTTCGGAATGATTGCCGCAGAGAGAACAAGCAAATCGCAATCCACACTTATGGGCATATTCAGCATCGGATCGAAAGACGAGACTCGAAGCTGCCCGTTTGCTGTTGAAACCTCGGGCTTTTTATCTTCTTCGTACCGAATGAAGCGGACTCCCAGTTCTCGTGCCCGTCTATAATGCTGTTCGAGGAAACCATAAGCTCTGACATCACGATACAGCACATAAACATCCCGCTGGGGATTCGCCTCTTTTAGAGCAATGGAATTTTTGATGGCCTGTGAGCAGCAAACACGGCTGCAATAAGGCCGCTCCTCATTTCTAGAACCAACACACTGGATCATCACAACGGATTTGGCATTTTTCACTTCATCCCTGTCCCCGGCTATCCATTCATCCAGGCCCCGCTGCGTGATAACACGAGGATCCTTGCCGTAAAGATATTCCGTCGGCTCGTACTCACGGGCCCCGGCAGCTATTATCGCTGCACCGTGCCCCACTTCCGTTTTCTTGCCGTTCTGACTGATGGTGGAAGTGAAATTGCCCACGGATCCGTTAACGTTAGTAACCTTGCCTCCTAAATACACGTCAATATTCTCGTGGGAATTGACCCGCTCGATAATCTTGGACAGTTGCTCCTGAGGATTCTCGCCGTCAAGCAAACTGTGAATATGCCTGAAATTGCCTCCAAGCTCCTGTTCTTTCTCAACGAGAGAAACCTTAAATCCCTGGTCTGCCAGGTTAAGCGCGGCGGTCATACCCGCCAGGCCACCCCCAATAACAAGAGCGTTGTTGTTGACCTTCAGGGTGCCTTTGTACAAGGGCTCCAGCATCCTCGCTTTTGCTACGGCCATCCTCACCAGGTCTTTTGCTTTGTGCGTGGCCGCTTCAGGCTCATTCATATGCACCCACGTGCACTGGTCGCGGATGTTGGCCATTTCAAAAAGATACTCGTTCAATCCTGCTTCCCGACAGGTATTTCGGAAGAGCGGTTCATGAGTCCTCGGACTGCACGAAGCCACTACGACACGGTTCAAGTCCTGCTCACTAATTAATCGAGTAATCTGCTGCTGAGTGTCGGTCGAACAGGTATAAAGATTGTCCTCTGCATAGACGACGTTCGGCAGGGTTTTGGCATATTCGACAATGCTCGGCACATCCGCGTAGCCGCCAATATTCCTGCCGCAGTGGCAGATGAATACGCCGATGCGAGGCTCCTGCCCACTCACGTCTTTTTCGGGAGGATACTCCTTATGCGTTATCAAAGTGCCTCGTTTTTCTTTCAGGAGCGCCATCGCTTTTCCTGCCCCTGCAGATGCCTCCATAACAGTCTCGGGAATATCTTTTGGTCCAGCAAACGGACCGCAGACATACACACCGGGCTTGGAAGTCTCAACCGGTGTGTAGCCCTCGGTATCGGCAAAACCATGCTCGTTCAAATCAATTCCAAACTTATCGGCCAGTTCACGTACGGCAGCAGGTGGCCGCAGTCCGGTCGAAAGGACAACCATGCTGAACTTTTCCGTCGTGATCTCGCCATCGTTTTTCTGGTAGGTAATCCTCAGATCTCTGGTGTCGGTTACCTCTTTGACGGAGGAAGGACGGCAACGAATATATCGAACGCCTAATTCTTTGGCACGCTCATAATAGGCGTCGAAGCCTTTGCCGAACGCGCGCATATCAATATAGAATATCGTGCATTCGAGGTCGGGCTGGTGCTCCTTTGCAATAATCGCTTCCTTAGTTGCGTACATACAGCAGACGCTCGAGCAATAATTGTAGTCCACTTCCCGTGATCCGACGCACTGAATCCATGCTATACTCTTGGGATGTTTCAGGTCCGACGTGCGAAGAATCTCGCCGAGATACGGCCCGCTGGCCGAGAGAAGTCGCTCAAACTGTAAGCTTGAGAGCACGTTCGGATATCTGCCGTAGCCAAGCTCTTTCTTGAGATCGGGATCGAATTGCTCGAATCCGGGCGAAAGGACCACTGCGCCGACATCAATCTGTTCGAATTCATCCTCCTGCTCGTAGTCGATAGCCCCGGCCTGGCAGAAATTCTCACAGGACTTGCATGTATCATTTAAAAAGTGCATGCAGGTGTTTCGGTCAATGACAGCAACTTTCGGTATCGCCTGTGGAAACGGAATATAAATGGAAGAGCGTTTTGCCATTCCCATATCGTATTCGGATTTGATGGGCCTTGGCTCATTCAGCGTCACCTCGCTCAAATCCACAGCGTCCGTCGGGCAGACGACCTGGCAGGCGCCGCATGTAATGCAAATTGGTGAGTGCTTGTCGTAGGGCACACCGACCTTACGGTTTGAGCCGCGATTAACAAAGCTTACGGCACCGACTCCCATCCGCTCTTCGCAAACCCGCGTGCAGAGTCCGCAGAGGATGCAGTCGTCGTACTTTTTGGGGAAGCGGGTTTCCTCGACGCCGTACTCTTTTGCCATATCCTTAATGAGCGGCGAGTCCGGACAGCGGGCCAGCAGCAATTCGAGCATTATCCGGCGGTTCTTTTTGACCCGTTCGGTGTCCGTCTGAACCACCATGCCTTCCTGCGCCGGATAAACACATGATGCCTCTATCTTTGAGCCTCGAGGCCCTTCTATCTCCACCAGACAGACCCGGCAGGCACCATAGGGCTTTAGAGACTTATGGTGGCAAAGTGTGGGAATCTTAATGCCGAGCTTCTCAGCAGCCTGCAGTAATGTTGAGCCTTCTTCGACCTCGACCTTATTGTTGTCAATTGTTAGTGTAATCATTCTTTACGTACTTCCCTTGTATCAAAACGATAAGTTGAATTGTCATTTTTATATTCGTACAGAAAATCAATTT
>JAFGPJ010000390.1 GCA_016936275.1 Sedimentisphaerales bacterium | reverse complement strand
TAGCGGCACAAAAAGGATGCTGGGGATGCTCTGAATGCCGAAAGCGGCTGCTAATTCCTGCTCAGCTTGTGTATCAACTCTGTAGATATTGAGCTTACCTCGGTATTCTTGAGCAAGTTCTCGTAAAATGGGCTCTACCATTTTGCACGGCGCACACCAATCGGCATAGAAGTCAATGATACAGGGCAGATTTCCCTCAAACTTCCATTCTTTATTTTGCTCATAGTTAAAAACTTTTTGTAAGAAGCTCTCTTTCGTTAAAGGTTCCACAAGACCACTCGTGTCGTATTTAAGTTCCGTTGCGTTCCCATCCGATTCTCCATCATCTATGTGAACAGCGTCTAAATGTTCTGGCTTAACTTCTGGTATTTCGGTTGACTTGTTCGGTATTCTCTCGGCCCCGTTCGCGAGTGCAGGTTTTTCTTGGGTCGGCCCGGGATGCTCCTTCGGCGGGGCTGAGAATACCGACGCTAACAAAATTCCCACTACCGCTCCATAGACGGCGCCGCGCAATGGATTCGCCGTGAGCGGACAGCTTCCGGATGAGCATTTACCTACATAACCCAGAAGGGCACCAATTGCTCCACCAATCAAGACACCGAGCAATAATCTGACAATCACCATGTTTCTATTCTCCTTGTACTCAATCAAATGGATTCATCGCAACGCAGGTCTATATTTCAATTACGCTGCCGGCCCGAATTTGTTTGAACTGAGTTGGATATTTCTGCTTTATTTGTTCCGTGTGCTGTGTGCAGTGACAGGGAGCGATTAATTGAATGCCTTCCAACTCATCGAACTTTGAGAAACCATGAAAGCCTCCGAGTACACCGTAGATTTGACCAAGCCCCCTGGCTGTTTGAAGAATATTCTCCAGACCAGGATGGGCGCAGCCCGTAATCACAATATTTCCTTTTTCGGTTTTTACCACCAGGGATTGCTCTTTGGGAAAAATCCCGAGAGACCCCGTTGAATAGATGCCAGGGGATATTTCTGTCGGTTCCGAAAAAGTATTTGGATGTACGACTTCAGCTTCTGAGTTAAATTTCCGGAAACCTTCCAGTCCATCTACATGGTCCCAATGGTTGTGAGAAAGCACGATTTTATTCACACTCTTAGGATCGATGTTGGCTTTTTTAAAGTTATGTATAAGCTTCTGGCCGTTGTCTCCAGTGTCAAAAAGGATTCGCTGGTTACTGTCCACCAGACACGAAAAACCCCATCCCGATTCAAATCCCGGTTGGGCGTTGTTATCGTAAATAATTGTTATTTTCATGGCTTTCCTACAAACTTTCTGAAATTCAACACGCAGCCTTTGTTCAGCCCGTCATCGTGGCTTATGACCCCATAATATCGACGTTCAAATCGGAAACCTGAACGGAGAATCTCCCGCTCAATATCGGTTGACCGAAAGTGCTGCAGCTCCATCAGAGGACTGTCATCCGCCGTGTGCTTGGGATAAACTGAAAGCAGACCGCTTTGTTTGAGCACCCGAAAGGCCTCATGATAAAGCATCATTCTTTCTTCTGCTCCAAAATAGTGCAGGACATCATAAAGTAAAACGACATCGATTACTTCATTCTCCAAAGGCAGCTTCATTTGGCCTGAGGTTTTTGTTATTCTTACATTGGTCAGGTTATGAGAAGTTATTTTGCGGCTCAATTCATTTAAGGAATCCGATTCTTTGTCCACGGCATAGACAATTCCTTTGTTTCCAACTGCTTTGGCAGCCGGAATAGTATAATGGCCTACACGACAACCGAAGTCTAAAATTTTTTGTTCAGAACTTAGCCCAGCTTCTTTAAGGAATTTTACTCCACCATCTTTTTCCCACCATTCCATCTGATTATTTGCACTAACGAGACTAACCTCAACTCTTTTTGAAACATTAGGAATTGTTCTTTTCGTACTCCGATTCTGACAAGGTTTGCTGTGGGGCTGAAATTCAGTCATTTTTTGGAAAGTTGTATTGAAAATCCTCTTACAATCATGCGACTTCATCACTCACACAAGATGTAGCTTATGTTCGACTACCTTTTGAACTGCTAAAAAGGCAGGACTGTTTAATTCAATATCGAAAATTGTTTTACCCTCCGTTGAAGCGTCAAAGATGACCTTGTCATACGGTACACATCCAAATACCTCTATCTTCTCCAATTCCCTATTATCTTCTGTACTATTTGCCCTGTTCAGCATAAAGGTACTTTATATTTATGCGTACGCCTGATGTTTAAGGTTTCTCGCCGATGGAAACAGTGATAAATCTGTATGTGGTAGAAACTTTGCTTTGATAAATTCGTCCATATAGTCCGGATTGCTCATCAAATCCAAATACGTCATGCTTTCTGCGATTCGCTCGGCTGCTTCGAGGGCCTTTTTGCTCAGCAGGACAGTTTTAGCCCCCGCTATCGATGTATTTCCTACAAATTGCAACTTGGACGGCGCCACATCGGGCAACATTCCAACAGTTACGGCCCTCTGCACATTCAGGAAGTTCCCGAACCCTCCTGCTATATAAATAGTGTCAATGTCTCGCAGCTTTGTCTGTGTTGAATTCATAAGAATCCTGATAGCAGCAAAGACGCCTGCTTTTGAGCGAATCAAGTTGTTTATGTCGGCCTGCGTTATTGCGATCTCCCGGTGGCCATTTTGAGGCTCGACCAGTTGAAACTGCATACCATCGTCTCCCTCGGTAAGTCCTGGATCACCGGTAGCTTTAAGACGTCCGGTACGGTCGACGATACCGTTTACGAAGAGTTCCGATAGTGTATCCAGCAGACCTGAGCCGCAGATACCTATTGGATAGCTGTCCCCAATGGTCTTGAACTGGATTTTGCCTCTATTAATGATATTAAGGCTCTCTATAGCACCGATTCCTGCTCGCATCCCACATTTAACGCCGCTTCCTTCGAATGCCGGCCCCGCCGAGCTTGACGCGCAAACCAACCAGTCCTTATTGCCAAGAACTATTTCTCCATTCGTGCCGATATCAACAAAGACAGAGAGCTTTTCTTTAGTATAAATTCTTGTTGTCAGCACACCCGCCACTATGTCGCCGCCTATATATGCCGCGACACTCGGCAGACAGTACAGGAGCCCCCGTTTGTGAATCTGTATGCCTGCTTCAGCAGCGCGAATCGGCTGGATAAAATTCGCTGAGGCAACATAGGGTTCTCTACGTATCCATGTCGGATCTAAATTCAGCAAAAAGTGGACCATGGCGGTGTTGCCTGCAAATATTACCGCTGTAATATCCTGCAAATCGACTCTTTGTCTGACTGCCATTATCGTTATAAGGTCATTAACATCGTGCACCAACCGCTCCTGAAGTTGGTCAAAGGCATCCGCTTGTTCGGCATATATAATTCGCCGTATATAATCTTCGCCAAAAGGCATCTGACTGTTATAAGTAGCCTCTGTATCAATTGTCTTGGCAGTTGTCAGGTCTATGAGATGGGCTACAACAGTGGTCGTGCCCAAATCAACAGCAACGGCATAGTTGGTCTTACATCGCTTTCCTGGCTCAACCTGCACGACTTCGGTTGTTCCACCTCGCTGACCAATTGTCACTGCGGCTTTATAGTTTGCTTCCCGGAGCACACTGGTAAGTTTTTGCAGAACACGATAACCGGTTTGCATTATAGGTGCATCAATCTGTTCACGTATCGCAGAATAGAGCCGTTCGTGGTCCGCTGTATGGTCAAGAACTGTTGGCGGCGACATTTCCACACAGAGTTTCTGTACGAGTGGATCATGCTCGAATAGCTCCGCATAAGCCTGCCCGTTAAGTCTGCTGAATCGGTGTGCATCGGCATCCATTAACACCTGAGTGGTTTCTAGCGAGTGGGACTTTGGCACTGTTACTGTAAGGTCTGAAAGCACCTTGGTCTGGCATGCTAACACGACATTCTCTCGGGTTTCCTCGGCGGTCAAAAG
>JAFGPJ010000389.1 GCA_016936275.1 Sedimentisphaerales bacterium | reverse complement strand
TAACAGCCTCTTTTCCAGGAATGGGGATTTTGCTCACGGTCTTACTGATCTTCGTTATTGGTTTTGTCGCATCAAACTTTCTGGGCAAAAGGTTGTTCTCTCTCATAGAGAAGATTTTTACGGGGCTACCATTGGTCAAGCTGCTCTATTCAGCGGTTAAGGATATGATTGAGGCGTTTGCGGGCGAGAAAAAGAGTTTCGATAAACCGGTCATTGCCTCAATCGCGCCGGGAGGGGCCGCAAAAGTAGTCGGTTTTGTTACACAAGAAAGTCTGGAGAATCTTGGGCTTTCAGACTATGTCGCGGTGTACCTGCCTCAATCGTACAACTTTGCCGGCAATGTTTTGCTCTTTCCAAAAGAGTCTGTCAAACCTTTGAACATCGAAAGCTCGCAGGCAATGGCCTTTATCGTATCAGGCGGAATCTCCAAAGGTCCTTCATGAGTCGAATATAAAATATATGTCCATAAAAAAGGCCGTCCCTTAGGGATGGCCCATTGATTCGTAATATGAATATATTTTGTTAAACGATTATTATTTCTCCCAAAGCAATCAAAGGCGGAGGACGGATTTGATTGGCGAAAGGGGGCCTCTTTTGCAGAGTCTCTTGCGCTATCAGATGATGGGCTAAAACGCTTAATATAGCGGCGGACGCCCAACTACCCAATACGGCAAGCATTAACCACATAACATCAATCAAATAAGTGTGTACTTTCATAATATAGCCCTTAAGCAATGCCCCATGTATCGGCCGGAGCCCTAATTTTTCCTTAATGATTTCATACTAACCTATTTTTTAGACCACAATCCGCCACAAGCAGATGATTCTATATTTGCAGCGAAGAGATATTTTCGACTTGTCCGGCAAAGACATGCAAACCTATGTCATTACCACACAAGAACTTGCAGACAAAGTTGTGTCTTCATCAACTGATTTGAAATACTCAACTCCTATTGAGCGCCAAGTATTTCAGCATCGAAATGTACATTTTTTAGAGACGTGCTCGGCATTTTCCGCGTTAGCGGTAGCCGAATTAATATGAATGGCACACGTGCATAATCGCCGGCGTGTTGGCCGGCGTGAAATTATTTTGTTCTTTCCAGCAGAGCCATAGCGAATTGGCGGAGGGTATCGGCTTTAGGGCCGAAAGACTTCAACATTGCCATAGCCTCAGACGTCAGTTTTTCCCGAACTTCTTTCGCTCTCTCCAAACCGACTACTGCTGGATAGGTGCACTTGGAAGCTTTGCGATCTTTGCCGGCCGTCTTGCCCAACTGCTTGCTCGAAACAGTTTCATCGAGAATATCATCGGCGATCTGAAACGCCAGGCCGACATGCAAGCCATATTCACACAAGCATTCGAACTGTTTCTGTGCCGCCCCACCACAAATAGCTCCCATAGCAGTGGCACATCTAAACATCTTGGCTGTCTTATTGATATGTATGTATTCCAGCATTTTTTTGGTACCGGCACTTTTTTCAGCTTTCAGGTCCGCCATCTGCCCGGCAATCATGCCGGCAGCCCCGGCGTCCTGAGCCAATTGACTGATTAGTCTTATGGCGATGGCCGGCTTGTCAATACCTTCTGCCAGAATCTCGAATGCAAGCGTCAACAAAGCATCGCCGGTAAGAATCGCCGTCGCCTCGTCAAAAGCCTTATGACATGTCGGTATGCCCCTCCTCATATCATCATCATCCATCGCCGGCAAATCATCATGGATCAGCGAATAGGTATGCACCATTTCAATCGCAGCCGAGGCAATCTCAGCATTGCTATTCAACCGACCGCCGACAAGCTCGCAGCACCAGAGCACAAGCACAGACCGTACTCGTTTGCCTGGTGCCCCGAGTGTGTATTTTAACGCTTCTTTCACGTCGCTGTTTATTTGCCGGCAATCCAATATTCGCTGCAGAGTAAAATTCACCGACTGCGCCTTCCTGCGTAATCGAGTATCAAAATCCATTGTTGAAATACTATTTGCCATATTCGATTCTGCCCCAGTTACTCACCCTTGACAACCAGACATTGATTGTGAGATTATTGAAGAATTATAGTAAACAATAAAGAATAAATAGTAAAGAAGCAAAATGATTCTTATTCTTGGCGTTACAGCCTCCGGCAAAGGTCGACTGGCCTATGATTTAGCCGAAAGTATCGGAGCCGAAATCATCAGCATCGACTCAATGAAGGTCTATCGCAGGATGGATATCGGCACCGCCAAGCCGCCCAAAGACGCCCGGCAACACATTAAATATCATTTAATCGATATAGTTGAACCGAGCGATTCTTTCAGCGCCGGAGCATTTATTAACGCCGCTTCAGATGTTATAGAGCAGATAAACAACCGCAAAGGTAAAATCGTCGCGGTCGGCGGTACTGCCCTGTATATTAAATCGCTGCTTTACGGCCTTTTCGATGGCGCCGGAACCGATGAGCAGATACGATCCGAATTACAGGCACGGGCAAAAGCCGAAGGTCTGGCGGAACTACATCGCGAGTTAACTAAAATCGATCCTGCCGCCGCCGAGCGTATCAATCTTAACGATGCTAAACGTATCGTCCGGGCCATGGAAGTTTATCAGCTTACGGGCAAACCAATATCAAGTTTCCAGAAGCAATGGGGGCAGCGCCAAACAAAGCACGACTGGATTATAATAGGCCTGCGGAGAGAAAAAGCCGATGCAAGCAGCCGAATAAACAAAAGGGTGAAAAAGATGATTAGTGCCGGCCTTGTCGATGAGGTCAAATCACTGCTCGATGAGGAGAAACCACTGAGCAAACAGGCCCGCTGCGCTATCGGTTACGCCCAGATAATAGAACATCTAAGCGGACAGATGAGTCTGGAAGATGCCATTGAGCTGATAAAGATAAACAGCCGCCGATTGGCCAAAAGCCAGAGAACATGGTTCAAAACCTTCCAAAACGTTCACTGGCTCGATGTTGCCGAGGACGAATCACCGAAGCACATTCTCGACCGAGCAAAGAGACTTCTGGACGACATTGTCGCTTAGACGGCCTGTAACTGTCGCTGGGCTCGCAGTATGGTGGCGGTATCACCGAGAACAAGCTGCTTTATAAGGCTGGACGGAACCAGCGTCATTCCGACGTTGAAAATTTTTTCTTCAACCATTGCCGCGATCGTCCGCGCCGTTTGCCGGCAAACACCATATCCGGTAATCAAGTCCTCAACGATTCTGGATTTGTCCCATCGGGTTCTATCGGCAGACTCTCCACTGCCGGTAAGAAGCTCAGCATTGGTCAGATCCTGAACATCGATAGAGACAACTTCGATTCTCGAACGCTTAAGCCTACGCTTAAAATGATGCTCACTCAGTGCCACGGCGGCATCTTCGTAACCGGTAGCCGCCAGAACCACCTTAATCATGGAAAAAATATCACCGCTTGTGACGGTACGGCGATTGTACTGATTGTAAAGAAAAAACGTCACCACCTCGGCGAATTGTTCTGCAATATCTATATTTGCATGGTCGATCTCACCGAGCGCATTATTGATAGTTCCCATGACCTTAGTGTGTAGGTATTCTTCAATACTACCGTCGGCTTTTATAACTTTTAGCTGTGTCTGTATCACCTTCCTTATGCCTCCTTGCAAAATCCACCCAATCTCAATATCATCAAAACCAAATATTAATCAAAGAGCGTCGGCCGAGCATCGGGCTCGGCTTCGGTTATCGCCTTGCTGACCTCCTTAAGCAATTCGCCCGCATCCTTAAAATCACGATAGACACTTGCAAAGCGAATATATGCCACCTTGTCAACTCTGCGTAACTGCTTCATCACGCTTTCGCCGATAAAAGCCGATGAAACTTCCTTATCGAAATTCTTAAAAATATTCTCTTCGGCCTTGTCGGCGATACGCTGAATCTCCTCGGCCGATACAGGCCTTTTATAACAGGCCTTTTGCAAACCGGTAAGGATCTTGTCTCTGTCATAAGGGACACGCGAGTTATCCTTCTTTACGACATAGAGTTTAAAGCCCTCACTGATTTTCTCGTAGGTAGTAAAACGTCTCCTGCATACAAGACACTGCCGGCGACGCCTGATTACCCTGCCGCCATCGCTCGAACGCGAATCAATAACCTTATCCCGGTCTTCCTTACAAAAGGGACATTTCATTTCGTCTCTCGCATCTCGTATTGCAACTTGCGTTCGAGATACATCAATTAACCCATTCTTTCCATCCGGATTCTTTATCTATACTCTGTTTCAGCCATAAGCAATCCGCTCCTCAAAGGCTTTCAAAAACAACCCTATATATTGTATCATAGGCATTCTAACATCAATATATAGTGTGTCAAAAAAAATTTAGCCAAGACTGCCAAATTTTTACATATCAAATTTATTAGCTCGTAAATCCTAAAGAGCTTGAACGTAATGTTATAAGACAAACCTGGACATAAGTGCTGTCTCAATAGGAACATACTGCAACTTGTCAATTCCTGTATAGCTCATTTCTGCAGATTTGGGTATCAGGAATAAATGAATGAAAGAAAAACAAAGATTCTTATTTTAATGGAAATGATACGTAGAAACCTTCAGGATTTGATTGAATAACAACGGAGAAAAAGATTTTACATAAAAAAAGCCTCTGCGCAGAGAACGCAGAGGCCAACTCGGAAAGAAACTTATACAACCCCCCCTCAGGTCTGGTACTAAGCTTTT
>JAFGPJ010000062.1 GCA_016936275.1 Sedimentisphaerales bacterium | reverse complement strand
GCTTGACGCCGGTATCGGCCGGGCCGATTTCGTCCAGGCTGACAAACCACTGCCGACCGGCAGCGGTTGAGCTGTCGAGCCACTTTATCGTCTGATTGTGCGTATCGTTGGTTTGCAGCGATGGGCCGTCAAAATATTCGTATCCTAACAATGGCGTGTAAACCTCATCATACTTGCCCGGGAATGTATGACAGACAATAGGGTGATCATAGGGATCAAGCTCTTTGATATATTGACAGAAGGCTTTACGCTGGTCTGTTGTGTTGGTGTTTTCCTCGCCGAGGTTCCAGGTGAGTGCCAGGTGATGAGCGAAGCGGGCTATAAGTTCGCGGTAGTAGAGTTTTCGCTGAGGTCCAAGCTCGCCGCCGTCGAGCCCCTGGTCGTTTTCCTGCTCTTGTGTGATGATGTGGAGCATCAGGCCGAGCTTGTCCATGTGCGAAAAAACGGTCTCCCACTGGTCGAGCTTGCTGCAGTCGAAGCGATATTTTTCCTTCGGATTTGTCCATGGCCAGACGTCTTTGCCGTCGCCGCCGTCGATGTTGTAGGGGATAAAATAGACGCTGTTCATGCCCTTGGAGGCTAAATAGTTCAATGCTCCGATGATGCCCTTTCCTTTGCCGTTCTCCGTAAGGAGTCCCGAGGATTTCCAGGTCGGGTCGCCGGGGCGCCAGTCTTTTACGTGCGGGGCGTAATGGTGGATGAATTTATCGCCCGCAGCTTCGCCGTCACGCTTGAGATCGCCGGCGTCGTAGGTATCGTCGAAGTCGGCGTAAGCTAAGAAGTTTTCCGGGCTGTCGGCTCCGCCTTTGATGAAATATTCACCTGTTTCGGCAAATTGCAGATAGCGTTTGCCAACGTATTTAAGCATTCCCCTGGTGCGGTGGTCCCGGCCGGTCTTGTCACTCGGAGCGATTTCAAACGTGCCGGTGACGCCATCGAATGCCGTTGCCGAGCCGGCGTTAGGATTACTCGAAAGGGCAATGTCAGTCCCGTTGCGGAAGGATGCGGCGAAATTCCAGGAGCCTGTCTCATCCGGCACGAAATGCACCCGCCATTTGTTGCCGGCTTTGGCGGAAGTTTCGGCGGCATTGCCGTCGGCGGCGTAATAGCCGGGCACAACGAGGGTTTTGCCTCCTTTGGTGAATGTGACATTGAGTCGATAATCGAGGAACGGATTCGGCAGGGCGTCTTCGCCGGTTTCCGGGCCGGAAAAGGTAAGCGTCACCTTGTGCCACTTTTTCAATTCGCCCGAAACTTCGCATTTGCCGGTTGCTCCGAAGACACAGACCTTGGTTGCAAGTATAGAACATATTGCGATGGTTAGAATCAATCGATACTGTTTCATCCTTTTGCTCCAGATAAATATGTGATCAATGTTGCGATATGTTATAATGCCGGCATGGGAATATGCAACAGAATTTTCAAACGCTAATTACTCCGTTTGAGTTCAAGCGAAAAACCTGGACATAAAAAAGGTCGAGCAATCAGCCCGACCTTTTATCTTACTCTGTTGATTGACTGGTTAAGCCGTCTTAGATTCCGCCGTCGACCTGCCAGCGTTTTGCATGATTGTCGTTTCTTAATGCCAGGTTGTGCTTTTTGACATATCCATCCCTGAGCTTGATTTCGTAAGGGACGAACCAGCCGGAATAACCGCTGGACTGGAAAGGCTCGCCGATAGAAATGACCTCGATGCCGCCCAGGTAATCCCTGGTACTTTGGGGGACATGAGACTGGGAATTGAACTTGAGATATTCATCCCAGTCCTCTTGTGCGCAGGCGGTGAAGAAAGTTATTGCGGCTTCCTTTGGCGTCATGTTTTGGTATTTGTCGTTGTCCGGCAGAATCTCCGGCTCTTTGTCCCAGACCACGTCGTTGGACAGCTCGAGAGTGAATATACTATCGTCGATTGGAGGATTATATTCTATGCTTGTGGTTTCGAATATTTTGACTTCGCCGTCGTCCGTGATAACGTATATCTCGAAACTTTTCAGCAGGTTAGTTTCCGCATCGAAGCAGTACACTCGCCTGTGGTCCGAATCTGAGACGAACTTGTTTCTGAGATAATCGTCCTTATCTACCTTTGCCGGGACAGTGATATCGACAACTAATACGTCCAAGCCGTCTATTTCTTTCTCGGCCGTCATAAACAGTTCTGCGTTTTCGCTCTGTCTGGCTTTGCTCAGTTCGTTCTCCAGGAGCTTGTCGACGTCCAGAATATGTCCGCACCAGTAGCTGTCATAAGGGTAACGGTTGGGCGACGGACCAGACTTGCATGCGTAAGCCGGCTTTATGAAAAGAACAGTCGATTCGCCATCCATAAGTACAAGGCGGCCCGGTTTATCGATTCGCCACTGGACGAGGCCGGCATCGCCTGTTCTTTTCCACATTTCTATCGGGACAAAATCATGCTCAAGACTGATATAAGCGAAATTGTCCCTCGGCAGTGTTCGCATTCTGGCGTTGATATGAATCGAGTGCAGGTTATTTACTGCTTCAGTGGCATTGGCGAGTATATCGGCGGCGGCTAAGGGTATCGATTTTTCCCAGAGATTCAAAGACAGCGCAAGGGCGATGATTATCACCGCCGCGACGGCTAATTTTGTGATTGAATTTTTCATGATTAGTCTCCCTGTTCTCGGCTTATTTTCGGCCGATTTTGTTTTATTGGATTTTTCGTGTGCGTTCAGAACTTCGTCCAGCATTCGGTCATGTAATTCGGCACCGGCGGTGAAACTCAGTTTATTCTTAATAGCTTCTTCGACATTATCTTTGGATCTCATTTTTCCACCTCGCCGTTCAAAACTGACCGCAGCTTATTCAGGCCGTACCTATACCGGCCCTGAACCGTGTTGACCGAGACATTGTGCAGCTTCGCGATTTGGCTGAACGTCATCTCACCTTTCAAGTGAAGGGCGATAACTTGCCGCTGTTCATCCGGAAGCTGTGCTAAAGCATGGTTCAATTTTCGTGATTCTTCGCTTGATATGATCACATGATCCGGCCCGTTCAGATTCGAGCTTACGGATTCGGCTGCATCCAATTGGATCGGGCCTCGCCGGTTAGCCCGGATTCGGTCCCGGGCGCGATTTATCACACAGGTTGTCAAATAGCTTTTGAGATTTCCGCCGAGCTTGAAATCCTTTGCGGATCCTGCAAAAGACACGAAGACATCGTGCACAACATCTTCGGCCCGGCCGGCATCATTCAATAGAGCCATAGCGAAAGTCAGCAAATGGTTCAGATACTTCTCATAGATACGACGCAGGGCATCTTTGCTGCCGTGTTTGAATCTCCATTTGAGCAGTTCGTCTTCTATCATCCGCCAGTTCCCAAATTTGGCCTTAAGAACGATCATTCATCGTTAATATCACGATTATGCAGGCTATTTTAGTATAAATTAAACCGATTTTTTGCTATTTTTTACGCCGGGCGCAAAAAAAGCTCATAAAAAAGCCGGGCGTATCGGGCCCGGCCTGTTTAGGGTTCAGTTACTTTATGCTGGGTCTATTGTTTATTGGCTTAAGAAAGCCTTCGGATCAAAGAATTTGACGTCTTTTTGCTCTGAGTAGTCGAAGAAGAAATCGCCATATTCGTTCTGTCTTGGATCAGTAAAAAGCACACGGATGGGAAGTTTGCTCTCACGGAGCGCCCATATTTTGAGCTGTTCCGGCGTCGATTCATGTTTTGCTTCGAAAAGAACGGTTTCTCTCGATGCTGCTGTGTCGATGGTTTCAAGGGGGGTAATACCTTTGACCTGGGGAGGTAAACTTTTCGTGAGGGTGTCCAGAGAAAAATGGCCATCCTTGCATAATAACCTGATAAACATAGGTGTGCTTTCATCGCTATTTAGAAGTTCCTTTGTGGAGCGGTCGAAGATCGTAATCTTGTTTGTATCCCTGAAAAAATCAGCGAAGAAAACCTTGTTACCTTCATGAGCCCTTACTTGTGAGTCTGTGGATTTCCATATCTCTATTTTCTTTGTTTCTGTTGCGTCCTGACCAATGTACATCGTCAGGTGAAAGAATGGTACCGATTCGAAACTTTTGGTTACATCCGCCCAGAGAACATTTGCCTTTGAGTTTCCGAAAGGATTTACGCCGATTATTACCGCGATAATTATCACCGCCGCGACGGCGAATTTTGTCATTGGACTTTTCATAATAAATCTCCTTATGTTCGGCAAAGTGAATGCCGAATGCTGTTGCATTGATTGTTTCTGTGCATCAAGTAATTCGCTTAAAACTGCCTGATCTGTTTGAGGAATGGTATCAATATCCAAATCCAGATTCTTTACGATTTTTTCTATATTCTCTGCAGATTTCATTTTTCAAACTCACCATCTAAGATTGACCGCAGCTTATCCAGTCCGTATCGATATCGACCTTTGACTGTGTTGACTGACACGCCCTGCGATTGAGCGATTTGCCTGAACTTCATGCCGGCCCGAAGGTGCAGGATGACGGTCTCTCGCTGCTCGTATGGAAGCTGTGCCATTATATCGCTCCATCGTCTCAATTCTTCGCTTTGTATCATCCACTGCTCGGGCGTTTTCAACTGTGAGGCGACGGATTCGGCTTCATCCAGCCCAGCAGTTTGCCGACACTGGTTTGCCCGGTTTTTGTTGCGAGCACGATTTGCTACACAAGTCAGCAGGAAGCTTTTAAGATTACCGCTGAGCTTGAGTGTCTCGGCCGATTGTGCAAATGAGACAAAGACATCGTGCACTATATCTTCGGCATCACTGGCATTATTCGACAGAATCACTGCCAGCCTCAGCAGGTCTTTTTTGTACTTTTCATAGATCCGGTAAAGAGCATCTCTGCTGCCGCACTTGAACTTCCAAATTAGCACTTTATCTTCGAGCATCAGTCAGTTACTTTCCCAAGCTTAGGATTAACACTACTTATAACACAATTGAACTATCTCTTTGGGTATAAAAAAAAGTGGATTTTCTGATAAATCTTACATTGTTGCCGGGGGAAAACGAATAAAAAAAGGCCGGGTCAATCAGGCTCGGCCTTTGTGTCTTTAGCTGACTCAATTTTGAGACTACTGGTCGTCTTTGGGCAAGCCAACGGACCAGATAATTTCGGTTCCGTCGCTGAGGAAGTACTTTTCTCGTTTGAAGGAAAAGACACGGCCCTCCATGGTCTCCTCGTAAGTGCCGAGGTCTTCTCCATGGCCTGCTTTTTTTAGTTGACACCACTCTTCCCACAGTCCCTTGCCGCTTAGAGCGTATGCACCTTCGGGACCACCTTCCCGCTGATCAATTGTTCGGCCG
>JAFGPJ010000388.1 GCA_016936275.1 Sedimentisphaerales bacterium | reverse complement strand
GTTGACCTGGGCGGTATGTACCTGACGGACAACTTGTCCGCTCCTACCAAGTGGCAGTTTCCGGTCAACAATTCTGCCTTAACGACAATCCCAGCGGGCGGCTATCTGCTGATATGGATCGACGATGACACAACTGATTTAGGCCTTCACGCGAATTTCAAACTCGATGCCGGAGGCGAAGAAATCGGCCTTTTCGACAGCGACGGCGTCACTCTCATTGACAGCGTCACATTCGGAGAGCAAACCGCCGATATATCCTACGGCCGGTTTCCAGATGCCGGTGAATACTGGCAGGCATTTGGTTCTCCCAGCCCGGAAGCTCAAAACATCGGCGTTTACGATGGCTTTGTCTCAGATATCGAGTTCAGCCACGAGCGCGGCTTCTATGGCCAATCGTTTTATCTGACAATCGCCACCGAAACCGAAGATGCAACTATTTATTATACACTCGACGGTTCCGATCCTTACGACATCGAATCCGGCGGACGTTTCCCGAAAGGCACGGCTTATACCGGCCCCATTCTCATCAGTCGAACCGCCTGCTTAAAAGCAATTGCTGTCAAAACAGGCTGGATGCCCTCTGATATAAAGACACATACATATATTTTCGTCCAGGATGTAATAAGACAATCGCCAAATGGTCAGGCCCCCGGCGCCGGATGGCCGACAGGCAACGTCAGAGGTCAGGTCATCGATTACGGCATGGACCCGGACATCGTTAACAATTCAAGGTGGGCCGGCCAGATGGAGGCCGCTATGCTCGACATCCCTTCAATATCACTTGTAACGGACCTTGCTAATCTTTTCGACTCATCAATCGGAATATACGTCAACGCCGGTAATGACGGCATAAACTGGGAACGGCGTACGTCCGTCGAGCTGATTTATCCTGACGGTACGCCCGGATTCGGGCTGGATGCCGGCCTGAGAATACGCGGGGCATATAGCCGAACCGGCAACAATCCCAAACACGCTTTCAGGCTGATTTTTCGCAACGAATACGGAGCAGGAAAACTCCGCTATCCGCTATTCGGAGACGAAGGGATTGACGAGTTTGACAAAATCGACCTGCGCACCAGCCAGAATTTCTCCTGGTCATTCGAGGGCGACTATAGGCATACAATGATAAGAGACGTATTCTCCCGCGACGTTCAGCGTGACATGGGCCAGCCCTATACCCGCAGCCGGTACTATCATCTTTACATTAACGGGCACTATTGGGGTATATATCAGACACAGGAACGCGCCGACGCCGATTTCGCTGAATCATACCTGGGAGGGAATGCGGAAGATTACGATGCGATTAAAAACGACTCATCAGGCTCGCGCGCCCTACACGCAACAGATGGTAATATGGATGCTTATCGGCGACTGTACGACGCTGCGGTCGCCGGCTTTTCCTCAAATGAAACATACTATGCCATACAGGGCCTTCGGCCTGATGGAACTCCCGATCCTTACGGCGAGAAACTGCTCGATCCTGAGAACCTGATGGACTATATGATCTGCACCTATTATACGGGCGATCCCGATGCACCGGTGAGCTGCTGGGGACATTTCTCGAACAACGTGTTCGCTATTTACAATCGCGCCGGCCCCGAAGGATTCACATGGTACCGGCACGATGCCGAGCACTCACTGGGGGCAAATCTTGGGGGAACTCAGGGGCTCAACGAATGCCGGCTCCTGACCGATTCCAGGGATCGATCAATCGGAGAAGACTGGGAGGATTTTAATCCGGCATGGCTTCATTTACGCCTGACGGCCAATGCGGAATATCTCATGAAGTTCGCCGACCGGGTGAACATGTATTTCTCTAACGGCGGTCTTTTGACGACAACTCCGAATATCCAGCGATGGATGGAGCGCGCCAACCAGATCAACCTGGCGATTATCGCCGAATCGGCACGATGGGGCGATGCACATAGATCACGAATAAATTCCCCGCGAACTAAGGATGACTGGGAAGGCCAGAACGATTACATGCTCAACACATTCTTTCCCGCCCGGACACAGATCGTAATCAATCAGATGCGCTCGGTTAATATGTTCCCAAACACAGCACTGGTGTCGTTCAATCCGTTTGGCGGAGAAATATCAGAAAACTTCGAATTGGTAATGTCACAGAGTAACGGAACATCGGGAACGATTTATTACACGCTCGACGGCTCCGATCCCCGCGCTTCCGATGCACCTGTTTCGGCGAGTGTCATCGTGCCTGAAGATGCAGCCAAGCGAACAATCGTTCCTACCGGCCCGATCAGTGATGACTGGAAAGGCGGAGGTGATTTCGAAGATTCGGACTGGATTTCCAGTGCCGGCGCCCCCGGCGGCGGTGGATTCGAGAGAACCTCGGGCTATCAGGATTATTTCAGCCTCGATCTGCTGGAGCTGATGTACGGAAGGAACGCTTCGTGTTACGTCCGCATCCCGTTCACAATCGATGCCAACTACTCTTCTTTGACGCTGAACGTCAGGTATGACGACGGCTTCGTAGCCTACATCAACGGCGCCGAAGTAGCCAGGCGCAACTTCGACGGCACACCGGCATGGGATTCCAGGGCCAGCGCCAGTCATTCTGACTCGGCCGCCGTGTTGCTGGAGGGCATCGACATTACCGATTTTATCGACACTCTACAGCAGGGCGACAATATATTGGCCATCCAGGCAATGAACAGCTCCACGACAAGCTCCGATTTTCTTATCTCTGCTGAGCTTGTTGCAAAAGAAAGCGTTTCCGACGACAGCAATCAGGAAAACGTCATGGAATACACCGGACCGATTACGCTGTCCCACAGCGTCATCGTAAAGGCAAGGGTACAGAGCGGCGGCACATGGGGCGCTCTGACCGAAGCGGTTTATGCCGCCGGGCCTGTAGCGGAGAGCCTGCGTATCACCGAGATAATGTATAATCCATCAGATCCAAATGAAGAATTCATAGAGCTAAAGAATATCGGTGCCGATACAATCAACCTGAATCTGGTCAGCTTCATGAACGGCATCGATTTCACCTTCCCGAGCATCGAGCTTGCAGCAGGCGAACATATAGTCGTTATCCGGAACCGTTATATGTTCGAAACACGGTACGGCAAGAATATCAACATAGCAGGCCAGTATTCAGGCAAGCTGGACAATGCCGGCGAAAGAATCGAACTGCAGGACGCCATCGGAAGAACGATTCTCAACTTCCGCTATGAAAACGGCTGGCGGTCAATCACCGATGGCGAAGGTTTTTCGCTAACCATCATAGACGAAACGAATCCTGATTTGAACAGTTGGGGCGAGAAAGATTCCTGGCGTCCGAGCGCTTACGCAGGCGGCTCGCCCGGCTCCGACGACAGCGGCATAATCCCCAATCCCGGCTCTATCGTGTTCAACGAAGTTCTGGCCCACGCTCATGCCGAAGAGCCGGACTGGATAGAATTACACAACACTACATCAGCAACAATTGATATAGGCGGCTGGTTCCTCAGTGACAGCAAAGATGATCTTTTCAAATACAAGATTCCCAACGGAACAACCATCGGCCCAAATGGTTACTTTGTTTTGTACGAAGATTTGAATTTCGGCAATGAAAATGACCCGGCAACTTACGAACCTTTCGCTCTGAGTGAGAACGGCGAGCGGCTGTACCTCAGCTCGACAAAAAGCGGCGTATTGACAGGCTATCGTGAAGTGGAGGATTTCGGTCCTTCCGAAACCGGTGTATCGTTCGGGCGATACCACAAATCCGGCACCGGTAACTATAACTTCGTGGCGATGGAAGAAAACACGCCGGGCTTAGCAAACACTTATCCCAAGGTCGGCCCGATAGTCATCAGTGAGATAATGTATCATCCCGACTGGCCCGATGGCGGCACTTACACGAATGAGCAATACGAATACATCGAGCTGCACAATATCAGCGCCGAGCCGGTCGCGTTGTATGATTATGCTAAAGGCGAGCCGTGGAAGTTCACTAACGGGGTCGATTTTACTTTCCCGACTTATGCTCCCGTTACCATCGAGGCCGGTGGATATATCCTTGTAGTCAAAAAACCTGAAGCGTTTTCAACGCGCTACCCGAACTTGCCTGATGAAATAATTTTTGGGCCTTATGACGGCAACCTGAGCAACTCCGGCGAAAGCCTGGAGCTGAGCATGCCAGGCGACGTAAATAACGAGAATGTTCGCCAATACATCCGCGTTGACAGAATCAATTACAGCGACGGCTCACATCCGGAGGATTGCCCCGGCGGCGTTGACTTATGGCCGACCGAAGCTGACGGTAACGGCACGGCCTTAACGCGCAAAATCATGTCTGACTATGGCAACGATCCTGAAAACTGGCTCGCGGCCGCTTCCTCACCCGGACAATAGGATTGCCATCACCGACAATTTATTTCGTCTCAATCCTAATGCTGGCATATTTTCTGCGCTTATGGTATAAACTCCTGGGATTTATAATTTGGTATTTATGATTATGGAAGACGTGTCAGATAAATCGAAAATCGAAAGCTTGTCCCGAGCAAAGTCGAGGGATCGTAAATCGAAAATGGCTTGGTGGCGGTCAATCGGCCCGGCATTGATTACCGCCTGTGTGGTATTCGGGCCCGGCAGTCTGCTTATCAGCGCCAACATCGGAGCCACCCATGGATATCAGTTATTGTGGCTGCTCGTGCTGACCGGTATCCTGATGGGCACGTACATGACAACTGCCGCGAGAATCGGCGTCGTTGGTGGAGCAACACCCTGCACTTTGGTTGCACAACGTCTCGGCCGGCCGGTCGCCGCCATAATCGGCATCAATCTATGCCTGATCTGCGGCACGTTCCAATTCTCGAATAATCTGGCAGTAGCCGCCGCTGTTGAGACACTTGTTCCAAATCTCGCTGCCCACTGGGTGTTGTTGGGATTTAATGCTCTTATTATCATTTTCCTGTTCGCGGCAAAACAGCTTTATCGCTTCCTCGAACGGACCATGAAAATTATGGTTGGATTAATGCTCCTGTGCTTCATCATCAATGCAATCCTGGCACGGCCAAACCTGTTAGACATAATCAAAGGTTTTATCCCAAGCTGGCCTGAGAGTGTATCGCTCGGCATGCCCAGGAAAATCGAAGGGGTCATCCAGGATCCGATGATTCTTATTGCATCACTGTTGGGGACAACATTTTCCGTAGCCGCGGCTTTCTACCAGGGTAATCTGGTTCGCGAGAAAGGCTGGTCGATAAAAGATTACAGCCGGGGCATCGGCGATTCGATCTCTGGCGTCTGCGTCCTGACCAGCATAAGCGCAATAATCATGATTACTGCAGCTAAAGTTATTCCCGGTAAACCGGCGGAAAATATCGGGGTGCTGGCGGAATCTTTACGCCCCCTGCTTCGCTCGGTTGCGCACATGTTTTTCTGCATCGGACTGTTTGCAGTGGCGATGAATCCGTTTCTGATTAACGCAATGATCGGCGGCAGCATCCTGGCCGACGGCATCGGTAAGCCGCCCAAACTCAGCGACCGCTGGCCTCGTCGTTTCACAGTCCTGGTATTGCTCACTGGCATGGTAGTCGCGATACTGGCATTGAGAACCGGGCAGAAACCGGTCAACCTGATTATCTTCGGCCAGGCGCTGACCGTCATCGGCAATCCCCTGATGGCCGTGACGATTCTCTGGCTGGCCAACCGCAAGGACATCATGGGCGAGAGGCGAAATACGGTAATCCTAAATATTCTTGGCGGTCTGGGTCTGCTGGTGGTCGTGCTCATGGCCGGGCGGGTTTTAATGCGTCTGGTGCTCACGTTGAGCTGATGAGCTTCGGAAGATTTCACTATGATTGATATATCTGAATTAGATGAAAACGGCCTGGAAGAGATTCTCAGTGAACCAACCGAAGCAACAAAGAAAGTCGTCACCGATTTGACCGGTGACATTGTTGTCCTTGGTGCCGGCGGGAAAATGGGACCGACGCTGGTAATGATGTTTAAAAAGGCATCGCCCGGCAAGAGAATCTACGCCGTCTCGCGATTCAGCGATGGAGCGGTTCGTAACAGGATTGAGAAGGCGCAGGTCGAAACCATTGAGGCCGACCTGCTTGACGAATCGCACTATCTCAAGTTACCCAACGTGGAAAATGTATTTTACCTGGCCGGCATGAAGTTCGGCTCAACGAGCAATCAGCCGCTGACATGGGCAATGAACAGTTATATGCCGGCCCTGGTCGCACGGCATTATAAGGACTCGCGAATCGTGGCGTATTCGACCGGCAACGTTTATCCCCTTGTTGAAACAACCGGCGGCGGGGCAACCGAAGAAACCACGCCGGAACCGATTGGCGAGTACGCCCAGTCATGTCTTGGCAGAGAAAGGATGTTCGAGTATTTCTCGGAGCTTTACAATACTCCCGTGACACTTGTCCGGCTCAACTACGCCAACGAGCCTCGATACGGCATCATCGTCGACCTGACCTTAAAGATATTGAACGATGAGCCCATAGACCTGACAATGGGCGCCGTCAATCTGATTTGGCAGCGGGACGCCAATGATTATATAATTCGAGCGATTACTTTGGCAAAACCTCCACCGGCCATTTTAAATGTCACCGGGCCGGAAACGATCACAATCCGAAATCTCGCCGAACAAATCGGCGAAGCCCTCGGCAAAAAACCAAAATTCGTCTCCAAGGAAGCTCCATCCGCCCTGCTCTCGAACGCATCATATTGTCATAGGACGTTTGGCCCTCCACAGATGACGCTTGAGCAAATGGTTGCCATTATTGCCAGGTGGGTCGTTGCCGGGAAAAGGACGCTGAACAATCCGACCAAATACGAGATACGCAACGGTAAATTTTAGGAGCATAATTTCATGCTGGATACGTTTATCGCAGATAAGCTCCACTCAGGTTGTGTAATTCCCGCCCATCCGCTGGCTTTGCAGTCTGACAATCGAATCGACGAACGTTACCAGAAAGCTCTTACGCGCTACTACCTGGCGGCCGGCGCCGGTGGTTTGGCGGTCGGCGTCCATACGACGCAGTTTGCCATCCACGAGCCAAAGGTCGGTTTGTATCGTCCCGTGCTGGAGCTGGCAATTGAGACGGCCCGGCAATTTACCGCCCATACTGAGCATTGCGAGCCGATAATGATTGCCGGGATCGTAGGCGATGCAAATCAGGCGAGGCAGGAAGCACACTTAGCTCGCGAGCTTGGCTATCACCTCGGATTGCTTTCACTTACAGCTTTGAAGGGAAAATCCATTGATGAATTAATAGACCACAGCAGCCGGGTTGCTGAGGTAATCCCGGTTATGGGATTTTATTTGCAGCAGACAATCAGCCAAATGGGATTACCAATTGAGTTCTGGCAAAGGTTCGTAGCGATACCGAATGTCCATGCTATAAAAATCGCCCCGTTCAACAGATACCAGACGCTCGATGTGCTTGAAGCCGTTGCTCGTTCCGGCCGGGCCGGCGAAATCGCACTATACACCGGCAATGACGACAATATCATTCTCGATTTACTTACCCGACACGAATTTCACATCAACGGGCAGACAATCTCACTTCGCATCGTCGGCGGCCTGCTGGGCCAGTGGGCGTGCTGGACGCAAAAGGCGGTCGAGCATCTGGCTCTTATTAAGGCACTTCGAGAAAACAACACGCCTGTTTCACACGATTTGCTTACGATGGCTGTCCAATTGACGCTGGCCAACAAGGCAATTTTCGACGCTGAAAATCAATTCCGCGGCTGTATTTCGGGGATATCGTACGTATTGAAGCAACAGGGACTTTTAAAAGAAATCAATACTCTCGATCCCGATGAACATTTATCTACCGGGCAAGCTGAACGAATTGACCAAATCATCCGAGACTATCCACATCTTACGGATGACGATTTTGTCAAAGAGAACCTTCAAAAATGGTTATCATCCTGAAAGGTACAAATGATGAAACGAACCCATGCAAAGCTAAAATTTCCGACCGGAAATTGTGGTCCACATATACCAACAACAATTTCTCTGTTGGCTTGTATCTTACTGTCAATAATATGTTCACAAACTCCATGTGATGCAGTCGAACGATCACAAATCGGCACAAGCCACGCCGACACTATGCTCGCCGACTACTTCCGGGCAGAAACGGCAAAGCTCCGCGACCGATGCCTGACCGACGTCAAATCGCTTGAAGACTGGCAGGAAAAGCGAAAGCTCTATCGAGAGCAATTGTTCGAAATGCTCGGACTCTGGCCCCTTCCCGAAAAGACAGATCTCAAACCGGTAGTCACCGGCAAGATCGACCACGAGCAGTTCACAGTCGAAAATATCCACTTCCAATCGAGGCCGGGCCTTTACGTCACGGCCAATCTCTATATTCCCAAAGACCTCGAAAAACCCGCCCCGGCGATTCTTTATGTATGCGGCCACGCATCGGTAAAGAAGGACGGCATCAGCTTCGGCAACAAAACGGCATATCAGCACCACGGAGCATGGTTCGCCCGGAACGGATATGTCTGTCTGACCATCGACACCTTGCAATTAGGCGAAATCGAAGGGATTCATCACGGCACGTACCGCTACAAAATGTGGTGGTGGAACAGCCGGGGCTACACGCCCGCAGGAGTCGAGGCGTGGAGCTGCATCCGAGCACTGGATTACTTAGAAACACGCAAAGAAGTAGATGCCAGCCGGTTCGGCGTCACCGGACGCTCGGGCGGCGGCGCATATAGCTGGTGGATATCGGCGCTCGACGACCGCATCAAAGCAGCCGTACCGGTTGCCGGAATCACCGACCTGCAAAATCACGTTGTTGACGGCTGCGTCGAAGGACATTGCGATTGTATGTACATAGTCAATACTTACCGCTGGGATTATCCGCTCGTCGCGGCACTGGTAGCGCCCCGGCCGCTGCTGATATCGAACAGCGATAAAGACACGATTTTCCCGCTGGATGGTGTGCTTCGCGTGCACGAGAAAGTCAGGAATATTTACCGCCTGCACGGTGCCGAGAAAAACCTTGGCCTTAATATAACCGAAGGCCCGCACAAGGACACGCAGGAGCTGCGCGTTCATGCTTTCGTGTGGTTCAATCGTTTTCTGAAGGACGACAGCTCACTGATTAATAAGCCTGCCGTTCCATTTTTCGAGCCGGAGCAACTAAAGGTTTTTAAGGAGCTGCCAGCCGATGAGATTAACACAAAGATACACGAATCGTTCGTCCCAAAGAACCGACAACTGGTAGAGAACCAAAACCAACGGCAGGAATTACTCAAAACGCTTCGGGAAAAATCATTCGGCGGCTGGCCTACACAGGAGCAGGCAGGCCCTTTAAATATAAGGCAGGTATTCTCCGCTGAACAGCACGACATTAGTTTGAGCGCCTTCGATTTTACAAGTCAGCCTCATGTCCGGCTGCGTTTATATTTAACAAACCGTGCTGGATTAGAAGGTGCCGAGAAAGTCGTGCTGAACATGCCGGATGAGCAACAATGGGCACAATGGCTTGCTGCGATGCGTGTTGGTTTTGCCAATGAGCTTAAAGATGAATCGTTGCCGGATCCGAACGAAGAGGCTTTCAAACATATCCAACAGATACTTAGTGACAACAATTCAGTGCTGGCATATATGGCTCCTCGCGGCATTGGACTGACGGCGTGGAATCCGGACGAGCGAAAGCAAACACAAATCCGCCGGCGGTTCATGCTGCTCGGCCAGACTCTCGACGGCATGAGAGTCTGGGACGTGAGGAGAGCGATTCAGGCCCTGCATCAAATCGAGTCTCTAAATGACGTGCCGGTTGTCCTTAAAGGACAGCATATAATGGCGGGTATTGTGCTCTATTCGTCACTGTTCGAGCCTGACATTGCCGGACTCGATTTGCGATATCTGCCTGATTCACACCGTGACGGCCCCGTATTTCTCAATGTCCTGCGTTATATGGACATACCACAGGCTGTAACTATGGCTTCCGAACATACTAAGGTACGAATCTATCCGGAAAGATAATAAAAGGACAGCTTTATTAACGGCCGATAAAATTCGACGGACCTGGCGAATAAGCATAATCTGTTCGATACATCAATTTTTTATTTAACAGGTGCCAGGCATATTCCGATACAACCTTCAAACATAAAGTAAGATATAGATAAAAGGAAAGAGGCTGAAATGGGAATTCGAAATCCATCTGAAAATGTCATTTTCGTCACCGTGCCTTGTGACAAATTGGAAAGAGCAGAAAAGCTGAAAAATCTCAACGAAACCATCGGCGAAAATTCCCAATGCGATGTGATAATCGACTTTGCCGGCGTCGAGATAATAAATTCCTGGAACATCAGTAACCTCTTAATACTTCGAGAAATGCTGGAGAAGGCCGGGCGCAAACTTGTTCTCTGCAGCGTCAACACCGCCACCAAGTGTATTTTTGTTGTAGCGGGTCTTAGCAAGACTTTCTTTTTCGCCGAAAACAAGTCCGCCGCATTAGATGCTATCCGACATACAGACTCGTCGGTAATTGCCAATCCCTCATAGTGCTTCATAAGCACCGTAAGGCGTCCCTTCCGAGAGTGCCCGAAGACGTCGCAAAAAACCGTACCGAAACTGTCTCCAGGGCCATCGATTGCGGCATGAATTATCTGGATATGACCGGTGCCGAGGAATGTCTCTGTTATGGCGCTGCATTGAAGGGACGTCGGGAGGAAATGATTGTCGGCGCCGACGACTCCAAACTGTGTCCGCGACGCGATGAATACTGCAACGTCCCGGCACAAATTCGCAACGTCGAAGAATGTCTGCGTCACCTTAAAGCCAATTACCTTGACATCTGGCGCGTCCAGGCCAAGATGGATGGAACTAACACGGACGCCGACGTCGAAGTCATAATCGAAGTCTTTGAAAAGCTGCACAAGGAAGGCAAAGCAAAACATCTCGGCATCTCGTCTCACAGCCGACCGTGGGCGCAGCATGTTATCGAAAAGTACCCTCAGTTCGAGATGTTCATCTTCCCATGCACGGCCAGGACCAAAGCGAAAAGTCAGGCTCCGACGAAGGACAACATCGAAGAGGTCAACGCCGGCTACGGGCCTGAGAACAAGAGCATCTTCCAATCGCGGCAAGAGCGCAACGTCGGACTGATAACGATCAAGCCCTTCTTCGGCGGCAGCCTACTCAAAACTTACGACAAACCGAAATTAGGCGTAGGCAGCAAAGATGATAACGACCTGGCAATGCTGACGATTCAGAGCATTCTCAATCTGAACGACGCTGTAACCAGCGTGATACCGGGACTTTCGACCATTTACGAGATTGTTAACGCAGCGATGGCTCTTATACGCGACCGCTCGGGCAGACGACGGCAGACAAGGAATGGCTACAGCGTATAACCAACAAGCAATGGGCCGCCCTGCCGCCGGAGTACAGATGGCTGCGCGACTGGGAAACTGTATAAAACTATAGAATGTTTTTTTGTATGTACTTGACTGCGTTATTGAAGATTGTCATCCCATCGCCGTCCACATTCTTTAACCGGCTCCAGCGAGGATGCTGAGTCGGCCTTACGAACCTCTCCGGGTGCGGCATCAGCCCGAGCACCCTGCCGGTCGTATCCGTCAGGCCTGCAATGGAATCAATCGATCCATTTGGATTGACGGGATAGTCACCTTCTTTGCCGTCATGGTCTACGTACTTGAATGCGATGTGTCCCTCGGTTCGCAACTCATCCAGCGTCGCTTCGTCTTTGGTGACAACTTTGCCTTCGCCGTGCGCTATTGGCAGATAGATTTGCCGGCCGGGCTCGATGAAAACGCACTTTTCACTCTGGGGAGCGAGATAGACCCACCTGTCCTCGAATTTGCCGCTGTCGTTATTTGTGATTGTAACGCCGGCCTGCCGGTTGGTCGAATTGTCACCCGGCAGGATTCCTGTCTTGACCAGCACCTGAAAACCATTGCAGATTCCGAGCACCAATTTGCCGTCCTCGATGAATTCTTGGAGCGGCTCGAAAAGATGATGCACAATCTGATTCGCGAGAATCTTGCCGGCAGCCACGTCATCGCCGTAGCTGAATCCTCCGGGAAATACGATGATCTGAAACTCATCCAGCAGCGTTTTGTTCTCGATTATCCTGTTTATGTGAATGCGCTGTGCTTTAGCTCCTGCCAGCTCAAGCGCATATTCTGTCTCCATGTCGCAGTTGATTCCCGCAGCTCGCAAAACTATCGCTTTTACTTCTGCCATCTCTTGCCTTTTACCTTCCTTTAATCCTTGGTTCGGAGTTTTCACTACCAGTCAAACGTTTTCTGCCACGCCTGCTTTAGCATATCAATGTCCTTTTCGATAACGGTTTCACCATCCTGAGCTTTGATGACGAGCGTTTTTTCTTCCGACACTCTTCCGATCTGGCCGAACGGCAAATTGAGCATCAGTTT
>JAFGPJ010000387.1 GCA_016936275.1 Sedimentisphaerales bacterium | reverse complement strand
GGCTGATAAAACGGCCCGCACAGAATCTCCGAGCCTAAAGCCTCCGAGCAATCAACCGCCCACTTTAGATGCTCGAGGCCGCCTTTGCGGTGAGCAGCGTCGGCACTGATGGGATTGTGCTCTTCGTCCGGGATGACCGTCACCGAGGTGCAGCCGAGGCCGTTGTCCTTAATCGCCTTGCCGACCTTCTCGAAATGCGTGACATCACCGCCGAAAAGCGGAATCTCCACACCATCGAAACCTGCCTTCTTGAGCGTTTTCAAACGCGGAAAATCTTCTTCTGTAACATGTCCGGTCCACAGCAACATATTAAATCCAGCTTTCATACCAGTTTCTCCTTATACGTATTATGGTTAGTATTATTTTACAGGTTCAATTATCCGAAGGTTCCAAACCGGCACCCCATGCACAGGCATTACGAAAGAGCCGGCCGACGTAAGGGCTGTCAAACGCCTGAACATCGTGCCCCAGGACGCTGTGGAAAACGCGGCCTTTGCCGAAATTCAGAACAAAAGCCATCGGATAATCCTTGTTGTCCACTTTCGAACGCGCGGTCGCCAGGACTTTGATTGGAGTTTGGCCAGCCAGACACGTATAAAGCTCATCGACAGTCTCAAATTCTTTCATGCCCTTCATAGCCGGGTGCCGCTCGTCGGTTATTTTGACGGTGAATTTGCCGTGCGGATCGTGCCCTCGCAGCTTTGGGTCCCATACACGTCCGGCAAGTTTGACGAACTCAGGCCACTCTTGAAACGCCCCGCAGGCAAAGTGAACGAGAACAAGCCCCGTGCCGTTCTTGACAACGCGCTTGAGATTCGCCCGCGCCTTCGGCCCGGGATCGGGAACTTCCCAATCCATAAAATGCAGCACTATGACGTCGTAATCGCCGAGCGACTGTTTCGCCAAATCGTTCGGCTCTTCAGTGATTGAAACATCCAATCTTTTATCCGCCGCTATAGCCTTAGCCAGAACCGGCGCCGTCAGTTTCCACTTGTGCCCCGGGTAATCAACACCGGTCACGATCAGCACCTTCTTTCTCTGAGAATCCCTTTGGTCCTCCGCCGAAGCTGTACCTGCCAGGAAACAACCGACAAGGAGACTCATCAAAACACCAAATATTATCGTTTTTCTCATACATACTCTCCTTTAGAACCGGCAGAAACAGAACCTGTCTACAATGGGCTTACTCTAACCGACCAAACATAGGTTGTCAATTCCCAAATTGCTCCTTATCACACATATCACAAGTGTGAATAAGTTCCGCCAAACCTACAATATTTGAAGATTTTCTGGTCAACCACTAATCTATAAATTATAAGTTACGAGAGCCAAACAGATACAATAGGGTTAATATGGAAGAAAGCGAACCATAATGTCCTCAGAAATACCGTGGCACACAATTGAAACAGATGAGTGTCTTGATCGTCTGAACAGCACCGAAGACGGCTTGAATTCGGACAGGGCAAGACGACGTCTCGAAGAACAAGGCCGTAACACACTTGAGACCGAGGAGGGTGTTAGCACGCTGAAGCTGCTGGTTCACCAGGTGCATAACCCGTTGATTTATTTGCTGGTCGGTGCGGCTGTGTTGTCTCTGCTGGTCGGCAAATACATCGATGCCGGGGTGATCGCCGGCGTGATTGTGTTGAACAGCCTGCTTGGCTTCTTTCAGGAATGGCGCGCCGAGGGGGCGCTGGCGGCTTTGCGCCGGATGGGCGCTCTGCGCACCCGGGTGTTGCGCAACGGAGAGCCGACGGATATCGAAGCCTCGGAGGTCGTCGGCGGCGATGTCCTTCTGCTCGAAACAGGTGACCGGGTTGCCGCCGACGCTCGGCTGCTCAGTGCCGATGAGCTTCAGGTCGATGAGTCGGCCTTGACCGGCGAGTCGCAGCCAGTCGGCAAGCAGCCCGGACAGGTGGACGAAGACACCCCGATGGCCGATCGCAAGAACATGGTCTGGATGTCCACCAACGTTACCGGCGGGCGCGGGCGGGCGGTGGTGGTGCACGTGGGCATGCAGACACAAATGGGACAGATCGCCGGCGAGGTTCGCACCACCACTCGCGAAAAAACGCCGCTTCAGAAACGGATGCACACACTCGGGATCGTGTTGGGCCTGGTCGGGATCGGGCTGGCCGGGCTTGTCCTGGTCCTCGAACTGCTGCGAGGTTACAGTATCGTCGAGGCGATCATGTTCTCGGTCGCCATCGCCGTCTCGGCGATCCCCGAAGGACTGCCTGCCGTGATCAGCGTAACGCTGGCCCTGGGCGTACGGCGAATGGCCGACCGCCATGCCATCATCCGGCATATGCCCACCGTTGAAACCCTTGGCTCGACCACTGTGATCTGCTCAGACAAGACCGGAACCATCACACGGAACCAAATGACTGTTCGCAAACTGTGGGCCGGAGGAAATATCTACGAGCTGACCGGCGAAGGCTACCGGCCGGAAGGTACGTTGTATACAGCCGACTGCCAACCCGTCCAGCAACTGCCTGCAGCTCTGGAGACCCTTTTGCAGGTCGGCGTCCTGAACAATAATGCCCACCTACACCAGGAGGGCGACCAATGGCGAGCGGAGGGCAATCCGAGCGAGGCGGCGCTTCTGACGGCGGCCCGCAAAGCAGGCCTTGACCGTGACGCACTGCAAAGAGAAAGGGAACGTCTGCATGAAGTGCCTTTTAGCAGCGAGCGAAAGTACATGGCCACCCTGCACCAGCAGAAGGACAGCGATAAACGACTGGCGTTCATCAAAGGAGCACCGGATCAACTGCTGAACTTCTGTTCGCAGGTGTTGATCGATGGCCGAGCGGTGGATCTTGATGCCGAAAGAAAACAAACCATCGAGAACACCATTGGCGAGTTCGCCACAGATGCCTTGCGCATAATGGCCGGGGCGTTCCGCGAGTTTCCCTCCGACAAAGACCGGATCACTCCCGACGACATTGAAGAGGGCCTGACGCTGGTCGGGCTCTGGGCAATGATCGACCCGCCGCGCGAAGAAAGCATCCAGGCCGTCAACGACGCCAAGGAAGCGGGCATCCACCCGGTGATGATTACCGGCGATCACGCCGCGACGGCTCTGGCCATCGCCCGGAAGGTCGGTATTGCGGGCGACGGCGAAGTACTGAGCGGGAAGGATATCGATGCCATGGACAAACCAGACCTGGCCGGGGCCGCCCTGAAGTCGGGCGTCTTTGCCCGCGTTTCGCCAGCGCACAAACTCAAGATCATGGAAGCGCTCCGTGAGCAGGGGCATGTTGTCGCAATGACCGGCGACGGCGTCAACGACGCGCCCGCCCTGAAGGGCGCCGATATCGGCGTGGCGATGGGAGGAGCCGGCACCGAAGTGGCCAAAGAAGCAGCCGACATGGTTCTGACCGACGACAATTTCGCCACCATCATTCATGCGGTAGAAGAGGGACGCGTGATCTTCGGCAACCTGCGGCGTGTCGTATATTTTCTGGTTACGACCAATCTCGGTGAGATCCTTACGATGATCGTGGCGTTGATTATTGGGATGGATCTGCCCTTGACCGCCGTGATGATCCTGTGGGTCAATCTGGCCACCGACGGCGCCTGCACCATCCCGCTCGGCGTCGAACCGAAGCACTGGGACGTGCTCAAGCAGCCGCCGCGCAACCCGCGCGAATCGATCCTGAATCGCGTTCTGATCCGCCGCATGGCCTTGTTGACGCCGGTGATGGCGGCCGGAACGCTGCTGCTGTTCCGGATGTCCCGTCCTGACGGTCTGGAGCACGCCCGCACGGTGGCCTTTACAACGCTGGCGGCCTTTCAGTGGTTCCAGGCGTTCAACGCAAGAAGCCATTATCAGTCGGTTTTCTCAATTGGGGTCTTCAGCAACCGATGGCTCGTTGGCGGTGTTGGGCTGGCGATTTTACTGCAAGTTTTCGTTGTCCACACGAGCCTCGGCCAGACGCTCTTTGGCGTCACCGCTCTGTCGGCGATAGACTGGTTATGGATCGTCCTGACTTCCAGCTCCATCTGGATAGCGGATGAACTGCTGAAATTGTTGGGTGTACACGGCAGGCCGCCCAAAAAATCCGACTGATCCCATCGACACGATCTTGTGTCAATGCCCTTGCGGGCACACTACGAACGGACTATACTAAGGTGTTGCAAATTCAATCGCAGTATGATATAAGAGCGAGATTATGGAAATAACAGAACTTAGAACAACTATATCGGAATTGTCGGCCCGGGTAGATCAAATCCGGGACTGGCTTTGACTTGCCCGGCAAAAAATCCCAGTTGCAAAAACTTGAGAAACAGATGTCTAAAGAAGGATTCTGGGATAATCCCGATTCGGCGAAGTTGGTGGTCTCTCAATTGAAGGCTCTAAAGGCGGTTATCGAGCCGGTGGAAGAAATACAACTCGAAGCCAAAGATCTTCAGGAACTGTTCGATTTGGCAGCGGCCGAATCCGACCAGCAAGAGCTAAGACAGTTGGAAGATGATCTGGACGCCCTTGTCAGGAAGTGTGAGCAGATCGAGCTGACAGGATTGCTGTCCCGGCCAGAGGACATGAAGAATTGCTTTTTAAGCATTCACGCTGGAGCAGGAGGGACCGAGAGCTGTGACTGGACAAGCATGCTGCTCAGGATGTATACACGGTATTTTGACGCAAACAAATACGATTACAAGGAGCTTGATATTACGCCGGGAGAAGAAGCGGGAATTCGCTCAATAACACTGAGTGTAAGCGGGCCTTTCGCATTCGGCAAGCTCTCTTGTGAGACAGGAGTGCATCGACTTGTACGGATAAGCCCTTTCGATGCTAACAAACGGCGGCATACGAGTTTTGCCGCCGTGGACTGTGTCCCGGAATTTGAGGACGATATCGATATCGAAATCAATGAAGACGATATCAGGACCGACTTCTATCGCGCCAGCGGCGCCGGCGGCCAGCACGTCAACAAAACCAGTTCCGCCGTACGAATAACACACGAACCGACCGGCATAGTCGTGCAGTGCCAGAATGAACGAAGTCAGCATAAAAATCGTTCCCAGGCAATGAAAATGTTAAAAGCAAAACTCTATATGCTCGAACAGCAAAAACGAGATGACCAGCTTGCACAACTGTACGGCAATAAGGGCGAGATTGCCTGGGGCAATCAGATACGAAGCTATGTTCTGCAACCTTACCAGATGGTCAAGGATCATCGAACAGACTTCCAGGTCGGTAACGTCGAAGCAGTGCTGGACGGAGAAATCGATGGATTTATCGAAAGTTATCTGAGACACAGAGCGAAAACAAGCAGAAAGAAAAAGTAAAGACTTAGTTAAGTTTCGCACTTTTTGGAAATGTAAATATAGGTAAAATGTATGGCAGCAAGCTTTTGGAATTATTCATCACTTACGGGGTTTTCTCCGTAAGTTACATTAATTCAGAAATACATCTTAATAGCTAAATTACCGATTTTTACGCCAACTGAAAAGTACGAAAGTTAACACTTATAGAGAAGGTAAAAAAATAATGAAAAACATTATCAATATCGAATTGAGAACTCAAAAGGTCGATTTCAGTAAATGTAAAACAGACATACTTGCAGCAGGTTTGTTTTCAGACGCCGGTGAGCTGGACAAACTAAACAAAGAGCTTAATAAAAAGCTCGATGGTGCGATCGACCGTTTGATAAAATTAGGTGATTTCAAGGGGAAAGAAGGGACCAACGCAATTATTTACAGTAATAATGAAATTGGCGCCAAAAGAATCCTGCTTGTCGGTCTCGGCGAAAAGAAAAAGTCAACCCTGGATACCGCTCGAAATGCAGCAGCAAATGCGGCAAAAACATCGGTCGAGCTAAAAGCAAAAACAATGAGCTTAGCACTACACAACGCTTTCGGCGGCAGACTCGATCTTTCGGCGATGGCCCGCGCTCTCGGAGAGGGAATATATTTCGGCAGCTACCGCTACGACGAATTTATAACTGAGAATGAAAACGGGCGACTTGATTCGCTCAAAGTCTCGCTGATAGATCCAGATTCGACGAAATTAAAAAAACTCCAAAAAGGACTCTCGATCGGAATAGTTATTGGTAAAGCGCAAAGCTACGCCCGAACGCTGGCAAATCGACCGGCAAATGTGGCAACTCCTGCCGTATTGGCCGCTGCCGCAAAAGAATTGGCCCGCGGCTCAAAAAGGCTAAGCTGCACAGTTTTCGATGAAAAGCAAATGGCTGCAAAGAGAATGGGCGGAGTGCTCGCAGTCGGCTCAGGCTCGCAAAACAAGCCAAGATTTATCATTTTAAAATACAATCCTCCCGGCAAAGCAGCTAATAAACTGCCAACAGTAGCGCTGGTCGGCAAAGCAATCACTTTCGATTCGGGCGGAATCAGCATCAAACCGTCCGCGAATATGGAAGAGATGAAATTAGACAAAACCGGTGGCATTGCTGTACTGGGAACGATGAAAGCAATTGCCGAGCTGGCGCCGCCCGTGAATGTTTATGGAATCGTGCCGTCGGCGGAAAATATGCCGAGCGGGACAAGCTATCGGCCCGGCGATATTATTAACACGTTCAGCGGGAAAACTGTCGAGGTCCAGAACACCGACGCCGAGGGCAGAATGATTCTGTGTGACGCTATAAGTTATGCCGTCAAACAAAAATGTGATATTATTATTGACATCGCTACGTTAACTGGGGCGTGCGTAGTTGCACTCGGCAAGTATATGGCCGGCCTGATGGGCAACGACGAAACCCTAATTAAAGATTTGCAGAAAGCTTCAGATGCCTGTGGTGAAAAAGTCTGGCCGATGCCGAGCAGTGAAGAATATGCAAAAGAAATGAAGAGCAAGATTGCAGACCTGAAGAACATCGGCGGCCGTTGGGGCGGGGCATGTACGGCCGCCGCTTTCTTAAAGCAGTTCGCAGGTGACACAAAATGGGCACATCTCGATATTGCCGGAGTATGGAACTTCGAAAAGGCCACGGAGTTTACATCAGAGGGGGCCAGCGCTTTCGGAGTCAGGCTGCTGACAACTTATGTGGTTGGTCTAAAGAACAAGAAAAAATAATAACCAGTTAAAGAAGATACTCTAAAAATGAGCAAGAAAATCAAAAAGGTAGATACAGAAAGAATTGAAAAAGCGGTCAGGGAAATATTGTTAGCGGTCGGCGAAGACATTAATCGCGAGGGTCTAAAGCGAACGCCTGAACGAGTAGGAAGGATGTACGCCGAACTTTTAGGAGGAATGCGTGAGAATCCTAAAGACCATCTTCGCAGTATCTTTACCGAAAATTATGATGAAATTGTTCTGCTGCGTGACATCCCTTTCTACAGTATCTGCGAACATCACTTAATGCCATTTATTGGCTCAGCCGACGTTGCTTATGTGCCGTCCGGCATGGTACTCGGAGTCAGCAAACTGGCACGTATTGTTGATTGTTTTGCCCGCCGGTTACAGACCCAGGAGGGACTAACGTTCCAGATCGCCGATTTTATCATGGACAGCCTTCATCCTCTGGGCGTAGCCGTAGTGCTGGAAGCATCTCATAGCTGCATGACAATTCGCGGCATCAAAAAGCCCGGCTCATCGATGGTAACATCTGCACTCCGCGGGATATTTATGAAGGACCCAAGAACCCGGAGCGAAGTTCTGAGCCTGATGCACAAATAGAAGATAAGGAGCGATTCGGCTGATGTATAAACTTACCAGGCAGGTCCGGTTCTCGGTCAATCCATTCCTGGTTGAAGACAGCCGAGGGTATAATTCATACGCGTCCAAGCCGGCCGGCGAAGGATTATCAATATTTCTCGAACTGTCCGTCGAAGTAACAGGTTCGATCGATCCGGCCACTGGATTCGTAGTCAACGTCAGCGAAATTGACGGGAATGTTCGAGAATTTGCAGTGCCAATCTTTGCCGGGCGAATAAAGAAGAATTTCCAGGCGGCAAAACATACCGGATTACCTGAAATCGCCGAGCTTTTAGTATCCGTATGGAACCGATTAACCGACAAGTTCGAAACAGCAAAACTGAACGAGCTGTCTCTAAAGCTCAATCCTTTCAGAAAAATTGTGGTCAATTCAAAGGATTTAACTATGGTCTATTTTAGCGAAAAGTTCGAATTTGCCGCGATGCACAAGCTTTGGAACGATGACTTTAGTGAACAGCATAACATGGAGGTTTTCGGAAAATGCGCAAACCCGACAGGTCACGGACATAATTACGTCGTCGAGGTAACAATACAAATGCCGACAGTCAGAAATGACTTTCGTATAGGCGATTTTGAAAAAATAGTGGACGATGAGTTTATAAAACTTCTCGATCATAAGAACTTGAATGCAGACGTTGAGAAGTTCAATAAAACGAATCCAACCGTCGAAAATATCGTATCTCTCGCATGGAACCAACTCATCGGTAAATTCGGCCAGGCAAAATTGCATCGTGTTACCGTCTGGGAAACCGACAAAACATACTGCTCTTACGAGGATTAATGCAATGGGAAAAACTGTCCTCGGAGCGTCACAGGCTATTTCATACTATCAGTTTAGAGAAGGTGGATTTATAGGACATTAAGGGCTTGTTGCCGCCTGATGCAAAACCGACCGCAAGCACTTTCAAGAATGTCTATTCCGCAAGGTCTGTATCTTATTGATGTTACCGTCTTTCCTAAAGCTATGTTCTTTATTTGCCGATACTTATGGTATAGTTGAACAGTCCTTTGGCCAGGGCCGACTGGACATCAGAATAAGCCGGCCTATCATCCGATTGATACGAGTTCGACTACTAAGGAATATTTTTCCACAAAAAAGTTAGATTTAATAATGAGGCTTCGTTTGCTTTATGCGCAGCCGACGGGGACGAAGTCTAATCAGATTCACTGTTGAACATTGTTCAGCAATTATTATCCTGTAAGCATTAAAATTGATTAGAAGGGACTTACATGAAAGCATTAGTAACAGGCGGAGCGGGTTTTATCGGGTCTCATTTGACCGAACGGCTGCTCAAAGACGGCAATAATGTAGCTGTCATCGATAATCTGAGCACCGGTAGTCTCGAAAATATTGAGAGCTTTAAAAATCATTCCGGCTTCGAGTTTATCGAAGGCGATATCCGCAATATGGAAGTTATGGAACCTCTAGTTGAACAATGCGATATGATTTTCCATCTGGCTGCCGCCGTCGGCGTCCAGCTTATTGCCGAAGACCCGGTCCACACAATAGAAACCAATATTGGCGGCACTGAAATTGTGCTGAATATCGCCAATAAATTCGGCAGGAAAACCCTCATTGCTTCGAGCAGCGAAGTTTATGGTAAAAGCGAAGCGGTTCCCTTTCACGAAGATGATGATATCGTGCTCGGTAGTACATGTTTGTCCCGATGGTCGTATGCGTGCACAAAAGCTGTGGACGAATTTCTGGGCCTGGCTTTTCATCAACAATACGGGCTGGACGTGGTCATATGCAGGTTCTTTAATACAATTGGGCCGAGGCAGACAGGCCAATACGGGATGGTTGTGCCCCGCTTCATTCAAAAAGCACTCAAGAACGAAACACTTCAAATATACGGAACAGGCAAACAAACCAGATGTTTTTGTTATGTGGCCGACCTTATCGAGGCCGTTATCGGCTTGATGAATTGCCGACAGGCATCCGGCAAAGTATATAATATCGGTAATAATGAAGAAATTACCATCGAAGAGCTGGCCGATAAGATTATCAAAATAACTGGCAGCAGAAGCAAAAAGGAGTTTGTGCCCTACGAGATTGCATACGGAAGGCCAATGGAAGATATGATGCGGCGTGTACCGAGTGTCGAGCGCGTCAAAAAGATAATCGGCTGGGAACCAAAAACAAGTTTGGACGAAACCCTCAAATTGATAACTGAAAGTTTAAAGCAACCATAGACTATTAAGAATGGACGTACGTGCAAAATTACAACAGTGGGATTATTTGATCGTTACAGCGTCGAATGAAGCCCAGGCCCAGGCATACGAATCGCAGTTGAAAGTTAGAAAAGACCTGGGATTTCTCAGCAGCGTTCGTGATGTCATGGTTGTGCCAGATCCCGGCGGAAAGCGAATCGGCAGCGGAGGCAGCACACTTTGTTGTTTATTAGAGGTGCTCAACCGACAACTCAGACAAAATTCTCAAGCAGGGCATCCGGAAGAATGGGAGAAAATCCTAAAAAACCTGCGAATTCTCATTCTTCACGCCGGAGGAGATTCGAGGCGCCTGCCTGCATACGGCCCATGTGGAAAGATATTTATCCCGGTTCCGTCCGAGAGTGACACCGCCATACCTCTAAGCTTGTTCGACCGACAACTGCCGATATACCTGAAGTTACCGGAGCCGGCGGCCGGTATCGGCCAGATCGTTATAACATCAGGCGACGTGCTGCTCAGATTTGAGCCGGCCGAAGTGACATTTGCCGCTGAGGGACTAACCGGATTGACCTGCTATGCCACACCGCAGCAAGCAAGCAGACATGGTGTCTTTTGCAGAGGACCGCAAGACAGGGTAAGGCTGTATCTGCAGAAGCCCTCTATAGACAAGCAAAAAGAAAATGGGGCCATCGACACATACGGCCAGAGCTGCCTGGATATCGGCGTCATGAACTTTGATGCGGCTACCGCGGTTAAAATGCTGAAAGTTTTCGGTGTTTCGGCCGGTGGTGACGGCAAACTCGCTCTAAGCAGTGAAATGGGACGGACCGTTATGGAACGCGGATTGGACTTCTATCGTGAGATATGTTGTGCAATGGGCAGTGACGCCTCCAAATCCCGGCACGCCGAGTCTGCTCAGAATAGCGGCTCGAAATGGACTAAATATTTGCTGGGTAAATTATTTAAGGCTTTTTCACCGGTGCCGTTCAGCATGAAACTCTTAAGGCATTGTGATTTCCTGGATTTCGGTACCACCAGGGCGATAATCAGCAGTGGCACGCGATTGCTGCAAGAAGACCAGGGAGTATCTCATCTGCAGACATTTCTCGACATTAACAACGAGATAACTAACAAAGGCGTTGTCAAAGGCGCTTCTTCCTGGATTGAGGGATGCCAAATCAATTCATCGCTAACGCTGGGCGGAGAAAACGTGATCGTCGGTGTCGACATTGACGAGCCGATTTTTCTGGGTGATCGGGCATGTCTTGACGTCATAAGAGGCCGGAACTCAAAAGGCCATCGTGTCTGGTTTATACGCTGCTATGGTCTGGATGACACATTCAAGGAAAAGATAGAAGGTAGCAGTTTCTGCGGCATCGAGCTGTTCGAATGGCTTAATGCTGTTGGTGCCCAGCCTAAAGACGTGTGGGATACAGATATACCGACCGGAAATCAGAGCATCTGGAATGCACGATTTTTTCCAGCGGTAAAAACGCACTCGCAATACAAACAATGGCTGTGGATGCTCGATCCAACCAGCGCCAATGAAAAGGACTTTAAAGCATGGCGAAAGGCTGACAGATACAACCTCGAACAGATTTTGTCTCTGGCCGACCACAACGATTTTTATAACCGGCGTCACAAAATTCGAGCCAAATCGATTAGAAATTCTCTCCGACAAATGTTTCGCCCACAAAGTGATTTTTCAAGCTCTGAGCTGGCATACTTGCTGAATGACGCCGAAGATTTGAGTGCCTGGGTCTCTGATATTCTTACTGAAGCCCACTGGCATTTTAGAAATGGGGATAAAGGTGGAACCAAATCGCTTGTTTTTCCACGCATTATTCACACACTGGGTTCGGCACTAGTTGAGCTTTATGAAAAAACCAACCTTCCGCTGTCAAAAGTTCTGCCGGGATTAAAAGAACTGCAAAATCCGACACAGCGTCAATGGCTAACGTCTCTTGGGCTTGGTTTGAAATCGAATGTTTCCATTCTTCAATGGGCGCGCCGCGCACAAAGCATTGCATTTGAAGGTTTGGAAAAAGCCATTGTGGCGGGGGGTGCCAGACAGAACATTGAACCTCGGAGTATCCTACGAAGCGATGAAATTGTTTGGGCACGAGCGCCAGCCCGGCTTGATGTCGGTGGCGGATGGACGGACACGCCGCCTTACTCGCTCGAACACGGCGGTTGTGTGGTTAATGCCGCGGTCAATCTCAACGGCCAGCCTCCCATCCAGGCTTACGCCCGCGTCATCGATAAGCCGGTGATTCGCATCAGCTCGATCGACCAGGGAGCACGAATTGAGGTTACCACTTTTGACGAGCTTCTGGACTATCGAAGGGCAACCAGCAGTTTCGCCCTTGCAAAGGCCACCCTGGCTCTCTCCGCTCTGTCACACAAAAGTGCCAATAAAAATACAAGCTTAAAAAAAGTGTTAGAGCGCTTCGGCGGAGGAATTGAGCTGACAACACTTGCGGCGATTCCGAAAGGCAGCGGCCTAGGCACATCGAGCATAATGGGAGCGGTGATTCTCGGCGCGATCCAACGTATCATGGGCATAGAACTATCACGGCAACAATTGTTCTACAGCGTACTTCGCTTAGAGCAGGCATTGACTACCGGCGGGGGATGGCAAGACCAGATTGGCGGAGCAATCGACGGCGTAAAAATGATTGTCACCGAGCCTGGATTTGTCCCACATGCTCGAATTCATTACGTTCTTCCCGATGTTCTGGATCCTAAAACCAACGGCGGCCTCAGTCTCTTATACTACACTGGAGTCACACGGCTGGCCAAAAACATCCTGCAGCAGGTTGTCGGAAGATACTTAAACAGACAACGCGCTACAATGGCCACGTTAAAACAAATTCACACCATAGCCGAAGAAGTGACTGATGCGCTCATTCGCAAGGACATAGTGACTTTCGGGC
>JAFGPJ010000386.1 GCA_016936275.1 Sedimentisphaerales bacterium | reverse complement strand
GCCGGTGTTTGCCTGGCGGTGCCATATGTGATCCCGGGGACGGCATTAGGCAGGAATGGCAATGTGGCCCCGAGCGAACGAATCGTGCTGGGTGCTATTGGGATCGGCAATCGCGGCAGGTACGTGCTGGGCTGTTTCCTTCGGGAGCATGATTTGAATTGCGTGGCGGTCTGCGACGTGCGCGGCGACAACCGCCAACGCGCCAAGGACATGGTCGATGCTCATAACGGCAACAAAGACTGCACGCCGTACATCGACATGCGCGAGCTGCTCGCCCGCGACGATATCGATGCCGTGCTGATCGCGACCGGTCCGAACTGGCACGCAACCGCCGCTACGATGGCGGCTAAGGCGGGAAAAGACGTCTATTGCGAAAAGCCATGCACGAAGAACATTGCCCAGAGTCTGGCTCTGGCGGATATCTTTCGCCGAACGGCCCGCGTGTTCCAGGCCGGCACGCAACGTCGCAGTCTGCCAAACTTCGCCTATGCGATCGAACTGGCCCGGACCGGCAGGCTCGGCCCACTCCATACACTGCACGCTCACCCCGGGGGCCTGGGGACTCAGATGAGCGGCTGGCTTCCGGCTGAGCCCGAACCGCCCCGAGAGCAGGTGGACTGGGATATATACCTCGGGCCGGCCGCATGGCGACCCTACACCAGCAAGCTTATGAACGCCTTCCACTTCGAAAAAGGCGGCGGACTGGTCGGAGGCGGGTGCCTCGAATGGGGCTCCCACTGCGTTGACCTGTGCCAGTTGGCAAATAATGCCGACGATACGGCACCCGTGGAGTACGAGCCGGTCGGTAATCAGTTGCACGCCCGCTATGCCAACGGTGTCAAACTTGTTATGCGTAACGACGGATGGCTGCCGTTAGGCTCGTGTCCGGTCCGTTTCGAAGGCGAAACCGGCTGGATCGAGACAGGCGACGATGCGGAATTCGGTGCCAGTTCACAATCGCTGCTCCTTAGGAGAGGGACCAAGATACCGGGATACCCCGCCGACTTTCACGTACGTGATTTCCTGGATTGTGTCAAGACGCGGGCGCTTACCCGGGCCAACGCCGACGCCGCGTGCTGGGCGCATATCGCCTGCCACGCGGCAAATATTGCCCTGTTTCTTAATCGCAAGGTCAGGTTTGACCCGAAGAAGTGTGAATTTATTGGCGACGAGCAGGCCAACCGGTTGCGCAGCGAGGCCTTACGGGAGCCATGGCGAATTTAGCGCCCGACAATACAAACGAAACCACCTAAACTGTGAGGTCAATCATGTTAATAAAGAAACGATATTTCTCCTGGTTTGTTATTCTCATAATAGTCGCTGTGTCAACTGGGATCGTCGCTCAAGATCGGCCGGCCGCGAACTTCAAACAAAGCGACTTAATCGCCGTGCTGCAGTCGGATGCCCCCAAGGGTGAGAAAGCCATCACCTGCAAACGATTAACCATTTATGGCACCGAAGAATCTGTTCCCGCCCTGGCTCCGCTATTGGCGGACAAGGAGTTGGCGTCATGGGCCCGGATCGCGCTCGAAGCAATCCCCGGCCCCGCCGCCGACGCTGCTTTGCGCGATGCACTGGGCAAGCTGGATGGCCGGCTGCTTGTCGGAGTGATCAATTCGATTGGCGTGCGGTGTGATTTCAACGCCGTCGATGCCCTTGTGAAGAAACTCGACGATACCAACGCCGATGTCGCATCGGCAGCAGCCGTGGCGTTAGGACACATCGGCGGCGAGCAGGCAGCCAAAGCACTAACGCAATCCCTGACCAATGCGCCTGCCGGCGTTCGTTCAGCAGTGGCCGAAGGTTGTATTTTATGCGCGGAGTGGTTCCTGGCACACGATATGACCGCCGAAGCCGTCAAGCTGTACGATACGGTTCGCCATGCTGACGTACCCGACCAGAGACATTTGGAAGCAATCCGCGGTGCTATTCTGGCCCGCCGGTCCGCCGGTGTCCCCCTGTTGATCGAGCAGTTACGATCAGAGGACAAAGAAAGGCTCGGCGTCGGATTGCGCACGGCCCGTGAGCTTCCCGGTCGTGACGTGACCGAGGCATTGGCCGCCGAGATGGCCCGCTTAAGTCCGGACAGGCGTCCCCTTTTGCTGTTGGCCCTGGCAGACCGTAGCGACTCTGCTGTACTACCGACTGTTCACAAGGCGGCTCAGAACGGCCCGAAGGACCTGCGCATCACGGCCATCAACATCCTGATCCGCCTGGGTGATGTCACGTGTGTGCCGGTCTTGCTGGAGGCCGCGATAGAGGACGATGCCATGCTGGAACAAGCAGCCACTGAAACACTGATAAGACTGCCGGGTAATGATGTGGATGCGGACCTGCTCGCCCGCCTTCCGCAGGCTCAGGGCAGGCTGCAGCAGCTTCTCATCGAGTTGGTCGGCCAGAGGCAAATCAGCAAGGCCCTTCCTGCGGTCGTGTCGAGCCTTCACGATACTGATGCGAATATTCGCGGCGCGGCCGTACGTACAGTCGGCATCATTGGTCAGGACCGGCAGACAGCCGATCTCGTCAAGCTGCTTCAAGAGACCAGCAGTTCCAGTGAAAGGTCGGACATCGAGAAGGCCCTGCTGGCGATAAGTGGCCGTTGCGGAGCGAGATGTATTCCGCACCTGCAGCCGCTGACGTGGAGCCGTGACAGCGGGCTCCACATGATCGGGCTGCACGCATTGGCCATCATCGGCGGGTCCGATGCGCTAGCGGCTGTCAAATCCGCCATTGAGAGCGCTGAGCCTCCCGTGCAGGACGAGGCCGTGCGCATCTTATCGACCTGGCCGAACAACTGGCCTGAGGACGGCGATGCGGGGCAAGCTCTGCTGATGTTGGCTACATCGGCTGAGAAGATGTCCCATCAGGTTCTGGGTCTGCGTGGTTACCTCCAGTACATACGCGGCAATAAGAAACTCAGCAACGAACGGAAGGTTGCAAAAATCAAGGATGTGTGGCCCCACATCAAGCGGCCCGAAGAGAGGCGGCAAGCCGTCGCAGTTTTGGCCGAGGCGCCGATCGCCAGTGCCCTGGAGCTGCTGACGACGCTCACTGATGACCCAGCGGTCGCAGAGGAAGTCTATTCGGCCATGGTCCGAATTGCCGGTCAGGATATCCCCGGGGTTTCAAAGGACCATCGCCGTGGAGTGCTGGAAACTGTGGCTGAGAAATCAAGTAACAATAGCACCAAACAGAGAGCCCAAAAGATCCTTAGTGGGATTCGGTAAGCAGGCGTACCGATAAATGCCTAATGCAAGACGACAGCGGCATGTCATACTACCCGCTCGTCGCCTCATGTTGCTGTTTAAGGTTCTCATGCTGGCTACGACTGCTTTCTGAGAATGCCGGAATCATCGCTTGCCTGTATCGTTTGGGCATGAGGCTTTCAATTATTTTTTTCTGACGAATCCGGATTTGACTTGGGATTATCTTGCAGATTCTCTCAACTCTCCTTTATCCAGCTTGAATTGTTTCATATATTGCTTCTGTATCTGTATACAATTATTTTAAGAGAGTATGCGAGTATATTAATCCTTTTTGATTTTTCATTTTCCACTTTTTTTCCGTATTCTGGGGCAGGAACCCTGCCTTTACGGGCAGGTCATTTGTTTTGGCTTGCCGCGCCTGCTCCGGCGGCGGGAACTCATCCATTAACCGGCTCAGCCACATTACCTGTCGGCCGCCGATTTCCAGATGTCCATTTACTGATATTCCTGCTTTAACCTTGTACCAGGCCGATCCGTTTCCAACAAGAGGCAAACTAGTATCGATAGTTCTGCCGGCTTTGGACTTTTGCTGCGGCGTGTCCCATACACACTTTCTTACGCAAAGGTCGTCCTGGTGATTACACAACGTAATGCTTTGAAAATGCATTTCTTTGCCCATGTCACATAACGTGTCCCACCATTCATCGAAGGACCCGGATCGACTCATTTTTACCTGTGCAATCTCAAAAATATTCCTTTCAGCTTTTACCTGACGTGCGATGTTCCAGTTCCGCTTAAGGGCTTTTAGTATCTTGCTCAGACGGCCGTACTGCAGGCATGCAAACACCGACAGCGATAACAGTAATCCGCAGGCCAGCAGCAGAAACGGCCAGCCGCCTTTTACGGTTAACGTAAGTATCCCGATACAGGCGCTGATAGTCGTCACTGAATAAATAATTATGACAACCGTGACCTGGCGTAAACCAAGATCCAGGAGACGGTGATGCAAGTGACTCCGGTCGGGAGCGAACATCGAGCGCCGGTCGAGGATTCTCCGACATATAACGACGAAGCTCGTATCGAGAATCGGCACACACAAGACCAGAAAAGGAATCGCCAGACCTATGAGCGTGGAGGTTTTAGTTTGGCATATCAAACTTCCGGCTCCGATCATAAAACCGATAAACATCGAACCGCAATCGCCCATGAAAATCTTGGCGGGGTGGAAGTTAAAGATCAAAAAGCCTGTTATACTGCCCAGCAGAGCCAGCATTAAAACCGCCATGGCCGCCTGGCCGCTCCAGAGAGCTATCAATAAGATTGTGCCGCACACAATCATTGCCACACCGGCGGCAAGGCCGTCCAATCCATCAATGAAACCCATACACACTGTAATCATCGTGATCCAAAGTATGCTAAGCGGCCAGGCAGCCCAGCCGGTTGCAAGCTCAACGGATGTGCCGACCGAAATTGAAGATATAGTTGCTCCGGATGCACAGATCAGCAGTGAGGCCGCAATGAGGCACAAGAGCTTGACATAACCCCGCAATGGACGCAGATCATCGAACAGGCCGACCGTAAAAATGAAACCGGCTCCTGCCAGCAGTGCGATGAATTCCGTATGCGACTGGCGAAAAGATGGCCCGATCTCGTTGGATAAGAAAAACACGGCCAGCGCCAGAGTAAATGTCGATATCACAAAGGCAATACCGCCGATGCGCGGCACGGGAACATTATGCACCTTTCTCGGGCCTGGGGCATCGAGCAATCGATACCACTTAGCCAGCCGGGAAATAATCGGCACCAGAAGCATTGCCAGCAGCAACGTTCCAAAATAGACGGTTATATAGGTTTTCATTTTCTAATCGATCCTTTTCTCTTGAGGGATTGGATTCTAACAGCGTGTTGTTAACCGGAACTACAAGTTCATTTATATAGATGCTGAGCTATTCCAAATGTCCCCGCCATAGCCTGTTAAACTACCCTTGCTCTGCGTAATAACAACAGTGAACCCACCCATAATGCACATATCCCAAACGACAGGATACGCGTAGTACCCTTTTACTATTATTAGCCTCTCCATGTTATTTAGGAAGGAATCCCTCCTTTAAAGGGGGTATTCATCACCGGAACTCCCCGCAAATTTCCTCTACCCGACTTTTCATTATAGCATTTTGTCTGCGATATTGCAAGAAAAAATTGTATTTCGCTTGCTGTTTAGAATCGTTTTTTAAGATTATGGACAAATTGATTTACGTGTATATTCGCAGATCAGGTCATAATTCCTCACGATTCTTTGTTGCCCGGCAAATCTTGCTAAAGCATAAACCATATAACTTCACTACTTGAACGGTATCAGAAATATTAATAATATAGACGATATTATCGCTCAGTAAGCATATCGGCTTGTTTTTCATCCAACCCAAAAGACATACCGGCATTTCTCATGCCGAACAAAGTTGCTGGATTTACGATTTATGATTTACTATTTACGAATTTGGCTAAGGCTAAGACAAAAACCTCAATCGTAAATCATAAATATCAAATCATAAATCCCAAGTGGTCGACCGAAATTCCGGGGTTCTAACTCGATGCATAACATCAAATGTTTCTGTTGACCAACACTGTCCGCTATACTACTATCATTTCATTGCATTGAATCAGCATTTCTGTCAATACGTAGATATACGAAACAATATTGGTTCTTATACAACATCGGTGTATGACGCTTGGAGCAAAGGAGCAAATATAATGAAGGTAGCGATAGCACCGGATTCATTCAAAGGCAGCATGACGGCCCTGCAAGCGGCCGAATGTATCGAGCGAGGGCTTAAACGCGCCCTGTCAGGTCTGACATGCCGCAAGATACCGATGGCGGACGGTGGCGAAGGTACCGTGCGCGCTATTGTGGATGCCACACGCGGCCGGTTCATCTGCCGGGCCGTACAGGACCCATTAGGGCGTAAGATTCGCTCAACATTCGGCATCAGCGGCGACGGAAAGACTGCTATCGTTGAAATGGCGGCGGCCAGCGGCCTTGCCCTGTTAAAGCCGCCAGAGCGTAATCCTATGAAAACCACCACCTTCGGCACAGGCGAGCTGATCCGTCACGCTCTAAGCCTTAACGTAAAACACATCCTGGTTGGAATCGGAGGCAGTGCGACGAACGATGGCGGTATGGGCATGGCACAGGCTCTGGGCGTACAGTTCCTCGACGCCCGCGGCAGGAAAATCGGCCCCGGAGGCGGTTCGCTCAGGAAGCTCGACCGCATCGATATGTCCGGCCTGGATGCGCGCTTGAAGCACGTCAAGGTCGAGGTAGCCTGTGATGTCGATAATCCTTTAACCGGCCCACACGGTGCGGCCAAAGTGTACTCGCCGCAAAAGGGAGCCACCGCCGTTATGGTCGGGGAATTAGACGCCGGGCTTAGCCATTTCGCCTCGATAGTTAAGCGGGACGTCGGGGCTGATATTGAAACCGTGCCGGCTTCCGGCGCCGCCGGCGGATTAGGCGGCGGGCTTATGGCGTTCTTAAACGGAAAGCTAAGGCCGGGAATCGATATTGTCATCGACAGCGTAAAGCTCGCGCGACGTATTAAGGGCTGTGATCTTGTAATCACCGGCGAGGGCCGGCTGGATCGCCAGACAGCTTTCGGCAAGACCCTGCACGGCGTAGCAAAAATTGCCAAACAGGCCGGGCTTCCCGTGGTCGCGATATGTGGCTCACTCGGCGAATGTCCCCGGATTGTCCAGGCGATAGGGATCGATGCCTTCTTCTCAGCACTCGCTGAATCGGTCGAAGAAGAAGATTTGCCGAAACGCGGCCCGGTCATGCTCGAAAACTGTGCCGAACAGGTAGGGCGTCTGCTGGCCATTAATCCAGTAGACAAAGCACTGAAAGTGCGAAAAGCGACTGTCTGACATATTCCAGAAAAATCTCCGTGACAAGCCAATTACTCTATCCGTATTCCGCTGGGCGGTCGTTCCATATTTTTTAGAAGGCTGTTTGTTGTCGAACATTTTTGCTCCGGACTGGGGTAATAGGTATAATATGGCGGTATCATTAGGAAGGCATCTAAATCCGATATGGCTTTCAGATAGTATATCTTACAGCAAGAAGGTGCAATTATCACGAATACACAATAGAATACAGATTGAGTTCACTTCTTCGTAACTATCAACCATAGCTCTGCCACCTGGGAGCCACGTTGCCCTTCCGGGCATGTCCAGGTCAGTTTTAATCTGCCGTCTTTGGTTGCTTCGTTCGGAATGGGGAATTCACTGATAGGAACTTTCTCGGTTTCCTTCATTTCGTGGATTTGAAATTTGTCATCAGCAGTCAGCTGGATTTTAGCCCGGAATCGCCCGGTGTATGCTACCCTGAGAGTATAACTTGATTCGGAGTCCAGGTTCTCATAGATGACGTTCAAAGGCGTTTCATAGAGGGTAGTTATTTGATTCATCCATGCCAACGGTATGGCGCTTCCGTCGAATCCTTTCGCTTGTACGGTGTGGACCCATTCGGCGCCTCGAAGCCCTGCGCCGAAACTGGCTCGGGGTGATTGCAAGCTGCCCGGATCATCCTGCCATGTCGGGTACTCACCGAGACGTGGAGTCTCTATAGACATTCCTAAATTATCGTAAAAACCGCCCGGCCCAGGATTATCGCGATCCAGCAGTTCATCGATTGCTGCGAGCCTTGTTTGTTCATCTTGTATCTGCCGGACTTTTTCGAATTGCGATAAAAGCCAAATTACATTGCTTAATGGAGCATCAATATAATCCATGAAGTCACCCCTGCCTGATTGTGCTTTATGTCTTTTCACCGAGGTTTGAGAGCCGATTGCCTCGAATAAATAATCCGCGATTTCCCAGCACCGTTTTTTATAATCCTGAGCGACAAGCTTGTTCCATGTCTGGTTCAGAATTGTCTCAGCAGCTTTGATTTTTTCGAGACTTGAAACGTTAGCAGCATCTCTCAGGACTTCTATGGCTTGTGATTCCAGAGCCGTTTCATGTATAAGCCGCTCCCGAATATACGCATCATAGTAAGCACGCAGCAGCCCTATTTGGAAACGGTAATTTTTCGCAATGTCGGGAGGGAACTGTTTTTCCATACTCTTCCATTGCTTCAGCGTTACATCCACGGAATTATTGGCGATAAGAGGTCCCTGCCAGTTTCTTTCCAGTGCCAATATGCCCTGGGCGACATCTTCCGAAACATCGGGGTGAATGAATAAGCGGCAATATTCTCTTAAAGTTTCGATAACCGGAGTCTCCGGATTCCAGTCCTGGCCGCTCCAGATGAATTTATTCACATCATCGTTAATTCCTTCCGAGTAGCTAATACTACCGTTAGCAAATTCATCCAGCACGTTATGAATCACCTTTTCCGCGACCGGACGTGGATTGTAGCATTCCCGTCACATCGTCATGGCAAAAGCCAAATCCCAGTCTTTCACAGGGTACTGGCAACTAATGCTGTGAGTGATATCTGGATAGCGGCGGATGGGAATCTCCGGGTCCACGATTTTTCTAATTTCGGGTAAGGGGGTTTTGACCCAGGGTCCAAATACGCCGCCGCCGAACCATGGGTACCTTAGATTGACGTTCCTGTAGAAAGTATCCAGCCATTCGGCGGTAGGACGAAACGCCTGAGGAGAGACCCAGATTTTCGCCTTCGGATGATACTTGTTGAGTACATCTGCTACTTTGCCGAGCCAGGTGAAGAGAATATCAGGATGTAAATCCCCGGGATCACCGCCGGGAACAAAAACAACGTCAATGCGTTTTAATTTCCTGAAAATATCCTCCCTCTCGTGTAATTCTTCCCGAATTGATTCCGGGCGCGTATAATCGTTTCCCATATTCGGGTACCAGATCCAAACGTCCATTCCATAGGAATCGATGATTTCCGACTGCTTGATCAACATTTCAATGGGGGCAAGCTTCATGTACGGACTTGTCGGCTCATCGTCGGTTCTTGGCGGTATAATTTCGATACTGTTTGCACCGAAAAGGGCCAGCTCCCGAATATACTGATCGAACTGTGCCGGACTCCAGGCATCATAGGCGTTCGTCTTGGGCCGGTATCCGAGCTGGTGACCTCGGATAGGATATCGAGGGTAAGTGATGATGTTTATATTATCCGGGACTGTGATGGAACCGGGTTTCATACGGAGAGTGCGGAGCAATTTCCCAATGCCGTAAAGGATGCCCCGCGGGTCGTTGCCCGCTGCTAATATTACATTTTCCTTAATTGAAAGTACAAATCCTTCTTTACCGAGGGCCTGCCCGTCTTCAAGAATATCCAAGTGCTGGTCTGCAAGAATCTTCATTTGTCCCGTTTGTCCCACAGCAATGACTGACTGTTGATTCTTTGGCCACTCTGTTAAGATACTTAACTGGAGACCTGTTCTTTTCCGTATCTCTTCCCGCAGTACGGTTATCGCTTTTTGCTCTAATTTTTCTAATTTTGGTGGCGCAACGATGACGCTATTCGTGAAATCAGGACTTGCGCCAGAGACCGGCAAAACGAAAGGAAATAGGAGAATTAAAAGTGACATCCCTGAAATGTGATAACTTCTGGACGGCATAAAAACCTCACCAATCTTTTTACAACACACTTCTATCTTCTTCTGTTGTACTAAACTCCTCACTCAAAGCGCGACGTATTGCAGTGAAATCATCTTTCAATCTTTGTTGGAACAGGGCGATATCGGAGCTGTGCATTATGATGTTGGCACCGGCTTTGGCCCATTTAATCTGCAATTGGGCCTCTTGTGAGAAATGAATGCCCACGCCTAATCCTTTCTTCCTGACTTTTGTAACGATCTCCCGGACGACATCCTCGAATCGGGGATCGTGATATTGCTCCGGCAATCCGAGACTTATAGACAGATCGTGCGGACCTATGATGACTCCATCGAGACCTGGCTCTGCCAAAATCAGGTCCAATTCTTCAACCGCAGGGACGCTCTCGATATTGATCATTAAGAAGTTATCTTTATTGAAATCTCTCAGGTAGTCTTTAAGTTCGGGTGTAAGAGAATCTTGTTTTTGCAATGCTTCTTTCAGCCGCTCTCCTTTCAACGGGCGCAGTTTCGTAGCGCCAACCAG
>JAFGPJ010000385.1 GCA_016936275.1 Sedimentisphaerales bacterium | reverse complement strand
TGCTCCTGCTCTCTTACAATTTCTGGTGCCTTTTGCAGTACCCTGTCGGCCAATCCGTATTCTATCGCTTCGGCTGCGTCGAGCCAGAGATTTCGGTCGCAATCTTTTTCAACTTTTTCGGTAGTTTGGCCCGTATGTTGTGCCAGGATATCGTAAAGGCGAGCGCGCAATCGTAATATTTCCTTTGCTTCGATATCCAGGTCGGTAGCCGGCCCTATCAATTGTCCTGAAATCAACGGCTGGTGCAGGAGAATCCTGTTACTGGCCAGCAGAAACCGCTTGCCCGGATGGCCGCCGGCCAATAATACTGCCGCCATGCTTGCCGCCTGCCCGACACAATATGTCGCTACCTCACAGCGTAGAAACTGCATCGTATCATAGATTGCAAGGCCGGCAGTGATTGAACCGCCGGGCGAATTGATGTAAAAGTGGATGTCTTTCTTTGCATCCTCATTGCTCAGGAAGAGCATCTGGGCGATGATCAGGTTCGCAGTTTCATCATCGATCGCCCCTCCGAGAAAGACGATTCTGTCCTTCAGCAATCTTGAATAAATGTCGTAGGCACGTTCAGTTCGGCCACTTTTTTCAATGACTATTGGCACCAGGTTCTGATTTAAGCTCATGTTTTGTTCCCCGTATTACGTTTTACTTTTTGTCTTTCTTATCCTTGTTCTCTTTGTGTTCTTCTTCCTTCAGGACCTCATCGATAAGACCGTATTCATGAGCCTCTTCAGCAGTCATATACCTGTCTCTTTCAGTCTCAGAGGCAATTTTTTCGACCTGCTGGCCGGTAAGTTTTGCAAGCAGCTCATTTATCATGGCTTTGGCCTTTAGAATTTCTTCGGCCTGTATTTTGATGTCGGCTGCCTGGCCGCTGACTCCGCCCCAGGGCTGGTGCAGCATTACTTTCGCGTGCGGAAGAGCATGACGTTTGCCCTTTGTGCCGGCTGCCAGTATTATAGCCGCTCCGGATTGGGCTCTGCCTATGCAAAAGGTTGCAATCGGAGAGCTGACGAACCGCATTGTGTCGTAAATAGCCATGGTATCGTCCACACTACCACCGGGAGAATTGATATATAGGCTGATTTCACTGTCGCGCTTCATATTGTCGAGGTACAGCATTTTCATGATGACTTCGGCGGCTCTTTGGTATGATATTTCGCCTATCAGAAAAACGATGCGGTTCTCCAACAGCATATCGTCCAGACTCATCTGGCGATAGCGTTGATACTGGCCGTATTGATTGTAAACATCCATATTTGTGGTCTCCGTTCTGCAATGAGTTGCGAAGTGGAATCCCTTCGTAATATCTTGTGCTTGATGCTCAAAAGGCATTCATAACTCCCTTTACTTGTCCGTTGATTTTTCTTCGGACTTTTTCGCTGATTTCTTAGTGGTTTTCCTGGTTTTTTTAGCTTTTTTCTCGGGTTTTTTCTCCGTAATTACCGCCGTTTCGAGCAACTTTGCAATGCACTTGTCCTGGCGTACTTCCAAAGTGAATTGAGCCAGCGAGCCGTTGCGTTCCATATCTTCTCTCATCCTCTCGGGGCGCTGTCCTCTTTGCATGGCTAATTGAGCGATGTGGCCGTTTATTTCTTCGTCTGTCACCTCGATTTCAAGCTTGTCGGCAACTTTATCCATAATGAAGAAAGTTTTCAACTGCTCCTGGGCCTTCTGTTCGCTGCCAGCCTTTAGCTGTTCTATCTGCTCGACGATCTGCTCGCGGGAAAGTCCCCGCATGAGCAGGTTCGTGTATTGTCTTTGCAGCACGCTTTGGGCCTGCTCGGCCACAACATCCAATGGCAGGTCGAATTCGGTTTTATCGAGTAAATACTTATAAATCTGCTCGGTCATCTCCTCCCGGCTTTGTGCTTCCAGCCGGCTGTGAAGCGTGTCCTGGATTTTTTCCCGAAGATCGTCTTCATCTTCAACTCCGTACCGCTTGAGTAAATTTTCGTCAATCTCAGCGGGTTTCAGCCATTTGATATCTTTGATGTTTATCTTGATGTCAACTTTTTTGCCGCGGTATTCTTCCCTGAAGAAGGTTTTGGGCACTTCGACACTTGTCTCCTTGTTTTCTCCGACCTTTGCTCCGATCAGCAGCTCATCGAGCTTCTCAACGGGAATTGCCCCAACGAAACCATTCTGCCTTACATATATCTCGACGTTATCCAGTTTCTGCTCTTCTTCAACATCTTCGATTTTAAGAACCGCATCGGCAATAATCTGGTCTTCAAGCTCGACGGAACCTTCTTCCTCTCGCGGGGTCCATACACCCGCCCATCTCTGTATTTGCTCGATTTCCCTGTCAACCTGCTCGTCTGTGACTTCGAGCTTTGTCCTGGTGACTGGAATGCCTTCGAGCTGCGGCAATTCAAATTCCGGACGGACTTCAACCTCGAAATCAAATTTTAGAGCGCCTTCGGCCGGCAGCTCTATTTTTTCGTAAATATTCAACTGTTTCTTAACCTTCCTGATGGGGTACTTGTTTAAGCCATCGGTTATCAGCCAACTGCTCTCTGGCTGTTCGACTGATATGGTGGCTTGTGTGGAAAGTGGGGCCTTGTTGTCTTCAAATTCACGCCGCAGCTCATCCGAGATTGTGCCTTTGTCTAAGTCAGCCTGACACTCCAATTTGGAACTCCACAGAAACCTCTTTTCGGTATCTATGTCCGGCTCACCGATGCTTCGCAGCTTGTTTTCTTCGATCGCCGACTTGCTCGCGTCGGCCATCAATGTCAATTTGATTTGCTCAGCCGTCTCTTTTCCGAATCTCTTCTCCAGAAGCCGGCGGGGCGCTCGACCTTTTCTAAAGCCCGGTATCATGGCTTCTTTGCCCAGTTCCTTGTATTGTTTGTCTGTTGTATAATCAATCTTCTCGCGGGCTATCTCTATAGCGACTTTCTTTTTACAGGGGCCCGCATCTTCGATTGTTACTATATCTTTCGGTCCCGAATATTCGTCTTTTTTTGTTGCGGATTGTTCTTCAGCCGCCGTCTCGGTGGTTTCTTCTTCCTTTAGCGCTTCGGTTTGTCCTTCGTCAGCCATTTCCTTGCTCCCTACGGTTTAGTAAAAACCTTCAAACTTTAAACAAAAAAGGCGTCAGGGATACAAGTCCCTTAGCCCGGTCTTCGTGTTTTCAATCCCGCAGCTATCAATTCGCATACATGAATGACAGATGCCGGACCTAAACGTATCGGAGACCAACGCCAAACTACATTTAGCCGGTAACTCACCGATACTATTTAGCCGTTGATATTTAGCCGTTGGTATTTAGGTAAAATGATCCAGTCTAATTAAGTCAAGTACAACCGATGTAACGACTAAATACTATCAACCAACAACTATAATAAAGCGGGCGATGAGACTTGAACTCACGACATTCACGTTGGCAACGTGACGCTCTACCACTGAGCTACGCCCGCGTATTTGTATTCCGAGCTTTACTCGGCATTTCATTTAACGCGACACCGGCAGCAAATTATAAGGTCTTTTATCGTCTATGCAAGGCATTTTTTTATAAAAATTTTTGATATGCTTTGATAAAAATGCCAGCTTAATGGCAACAGGCAACCTCTGTGGTATGTCCTATAGCCACATTCTTGTGCATGAGGAAACAAACCTTGATAAATCTAAAACGTATTTTACAGAAGAATAGTTGCTGATTTCTTGTTATATCTGTGGTATAATACCCGCCGCTAACAACCGAGATATTGCTGGATTGTTTGAGTAAAGATTATTTTCGGAAAAGATAGTTAAGAAAATGATTGAAGAATACCCGGAAACAAGCAGAAAACAGATTTTTGTGCTTCTGTTTTTGTTAATACTTCTCGGGGGATTAGCAATCTATTTTGCCTTTAATACAGCAGGACCGAATACAGTTGTAGCTGAGCAGGACAAGGGATCTGACGTTAACGAGCCTTATGTTGAGCCAAACCAGCCAACTACCGAGCCGAACAAACCAAACGAGAAACTGGAAGATCCGAATGATAAAAAAGTGCTGCGTCCTGTCCACAGGCATCGGGCTTACACCGAGCGGGTAGAAGAGCGTTCACGGATGGTTGATTGGCAGATAGAGGCTCGGTCTGTAAAGGATCCCAATGTGCTGTCTGCGATGAGAACCGTGCCGCGTCATGCTTTTGTCCGGCCGACGGAACAAAACTACGCCTATACCGACAATCCTCTACCCATAGGTTATGACCAGACTATAAGTCAGCCTTATATAGTGGCCTTTATGACCGAGGCCTTAAAGCTCACGCGAAATTCCAAAGTCCTGGAAATCGGCACCGGTTCGGGCTATCAGGCGGCGGTTTGTGCCGAGATTGCGCAAGAGGTCTATTCTATCGAAATCGTCGAAGAGCTTGCCAAGATTTCTAAAAAACGCCTCAAGGAGCTTGGCTATAGAAACGTATTCACTAAATACGGCGACGGTTTTTTCGGCTGGCCGGAGCATGCTCCTTTTGATACGATAATCGGCACAGCCGCCGCCGGTCGTATTCCTGAGCCGCTTATCGAGCAGCTAACGCCGGGCGGAAGAATGATCCTGCCGTACGGCAGCCCGAGAGGTTTTCAGTATCTGGTACTGGTTACAAAAGATAAAGATGGCAAAATCAGCCGTAAGAATGTTATGCCGGTCAGATTTGTTCCCATGACCGGCGAAGTGCAAAAATCCCCAAAATAGCTTTTTCCTGTAGGGAGTAGCTCAGCAAGTCAGGTGAAATGCGGCGGCAACGTTTTCACCTTTACTGGATAATTCATTAAATTTTTCAACCGCCTTACTTGTTTTAGCTTTGAACAATTCGATACCGTGCTCTTGTAAAAGCTGACCAATGCATTCCGAGACTTTCATCATTCCCAATGCTCCGCAGCCGACTACAAGGATTTTGGGCCTGGCTTCGATTACAATTTCTAAATCCTCCGGCGTCAATAAATGTCCCTGTTTTCTCCACCAGTTGGGCCGGACGGAACCGCCTATGATAAGACAATCGCTGTTGTATGCCGTGCCGTCAATTACGATTTTCCCGAATTGATATGAATCAATATGCATC
>JAFGPJ010000384.1 GCA_016936275.1 Sedimentisphaerales bacterium | reverse complement strand
CGGGTGGACGGCATGGGCGGTGTGCGAGCGACATTGGCAGGACAAAACGGCAGCTACCTGAGCTTGTTTGACTCGAAGGAATTTAGTTTGCTGACTGTGCTGTTACTTTCTATAAACGCGCCGCTTACGGCATTGGCGTTTCCGCATTTGATGAGCGTCTGCGGGGCCGGCAGGACCGAATGGGAGGGTCGGATCGGCTTCACCTACGGCAACATTCTAAAACGCATTTGTACAATAGGCTGGTGCGTATTAGGTTTGTGCTGGCTGACATACCTGCTCAATACAGGTTCGGAAATCCATCATGACGCTGCGTTTGGTGATTCGATTCGATCACTTCTTTCGCCGGTGCTTCAGGGCGTTATGCTCGCGTGTGTAATGGCCGCTGCGATGTCCTCGGGGGACGCTGTCCAGGTGACGGTAGCCGGGCTGTTCTCTCAGAACATTTATCGCGAGTACTTAAATCCGAACGCCGATGAGAAACAGCTTGTGCGTGTAACCCGCGTTGTAGGTGTTTTAATCGCTCTTTCAGCACTCGTCATGGCCATTCCAATGAGGAGCAATCTTGTTAAGGCGATTCTCGATTATTTCAATATCCTGAGTCTTGTCGGCATCTCGACGGCGATGGGTTTACTCTGGCGGCGGATGAATACGACGGGAATGTTTTGCAGCACGATTCTTGCCTCGGCGACATTTTTAATAAGCAGGTACGTCCTCGACTGTGGCAGGGACGTCACCATTGGAGTTCCCATATTAGTTGGTGTCCTCGCCGGCGTGATTGGTAGCCTTATAACAAAACCACCGGCTCGTGAGACGATTGAGAAGTTTTTCACGAAGATTTATGTGCCCATCGGCCAGGAATACAGGCTCGAATTATCGCTGGAAGAGGCCGTGCCGCAATCGGGCCGCTGGTACACGGCTGGCGGGCTTTTCATCGTCAGGCCGTCACGACAATCCGTGATTGGTTTTGTTGTGACGCTCGGAATCTGCCTTGCCTGCGTGCTGGTAATGCTGGCAATACTTAAATGAAACGAAAGGGCAGCGTTTTGTCTGATGCTATCGGGCTTATTGGTATCGGCCTTGTAGGTTCGGCTATGGCCGAGCGATTGGTTGCTGACCGATTTAATGTCGTCGGTTTTGACATTGACAAGACAGGTTGTGAGCGACTTGAGCAGTTGGGCGGAAAAGCTGTCGATAGCCCTGCGGAGTTAGCCGAGCAAACCAGACGTATTATACTGTCGCTCCCGGATACCGATGCGGTGCTGCAGGTTGTCGAGGGACCGGATGGAGTTCTAAAGGCGAAAAAATTACCGGAATATATTATCGACACAACCACAGGAGAGCCTGACAAAACCGCCGAACTGGCGAAACGTCTTGCTAAACAGGATATTCATTTTCTGGATGCCCCCTTTTCCGGTTCCAGCCGGCAAGTCAGAGATAAAGAAGTAGTTTTTATGGTCGGGGGCGAAAAAGCCGCTTACGAAAAGTGCATGGATATTTTCGAATTGCTTGGTGCTAAGACATTTTATCTGGGCGCTTCGGGAAACGGCTCGAAGGCAAAGCTTGCCGGCAATTTAATTCTCGGGCTGAACCGGCTGGCTCTGGCCGAGGGACTTGTCTTCGCGGCCAAGCTCGGCCTTGAGCCGAAGGCCTTTCTCGAACTGCTTAAAGTTACGCCGGCATATTCGGCTGCTATGGACGTCAAGGGCAAAAAGATGCTGGAAGGTGATTTTGCGCCGCAGGCAAGACTCCGGCAGCATCATAAGGATGTCTCGATTATAACCAAGTATGCCGCGCATTTACAGCAGGACCTGCCGCTCTCGAAAACGCATCTGGAAATTCTGGAAAAAGCAATCGCCGCTGGTGACGGCGAACTGGACAATTCCGCGGTAATTCGTGAGATTCAGCGCAGAGGCAAAGCATAAACCGGTCAGCAAAGGAGTCAAAGCACGTGCAATTCTGCCCTTCGATTTACGAGCACGCCGCCCGAGTCATTGGGAAAAGCCCCTGGGAGGTCTCGCGAGACGTCGAGCTTCTTTCACAAGCCCACATAGAAGCTTATCGTCTTTACCAACACAGGCCGATAGTAGTCGGCGTCGATATTTACAATCTTGAAGCCGAGGCATACGGTGCGGTGGTGGGCATAGTGGCAGGAAATGCAATCCCCGCTATCAGTGAATATCCATGTTTATCAGTAAAAAAGCTGCTTTCTCTGGAGCCTTTCGATCCGAAGACGGCCGGCCGGATCCCAATGGTTATCGAAGCAGCACAGCGAGTTTCCGAGAAATGTCCCGATGCCGATGTTAGAGTCCCGCTGAGTGGCCCTTTCTCATTAGCGGCCAATCTCGTCGGATTTGAGGGTCTCTTGTGCGAGATTCATATCAATCCGGATTTGGTCGCCAAGTCTCTCAGGCATCTTGTCGCCGGGCAGGTCGAATTCTGCAGAGAAGTCGTCCGTCATGGTCTGGATATCGCTTTCTTCGAATCGGCGGCAACTCCTCCACTATTGTCCCCGCAAAACTTTAGGCAAATCGAGCTCGGAGCGCTGAAGGAAATCATGCAAAAGACGGCGGCCATAGTGGGCCATCCGGTTCCGTGTATTATGGGCGGCGATACGCTGCCAATCCTCAATGGTATCCTCCAAACGGGAACAGGATACGTATGCTGCCCGGTGAAAACCAACCAGCAGAAGTTCATGGAAAAGATGCTAGAACGTCCCGAAGTGACGGTTCGAATCAATATGGACGCCCGTGCGATAACGTCAAAAAATTTCGAGGATATCGAAAAGGAAGTTGACAGAGTTCTGGCACTTGCAGACAATAAGCCGAATGTCTGCATTGGTACGGGATGTCTGCCATTTGAAGCAGAGCCCGAAGTGGTTTTGAAAACAAAAAAATACATCTTATCAAAAAATGACTATTGATTATTGTCTATTGACTAATGAAAGGCGTTTCGGAAGCTCAGTCATTGCATACGGAATAAATAGTCAATAGTCAATCGTAAATAGTCAATCTTATAGTAAACAGGAGATTGAATATGGCGCCACAAGAGGCACAAAAAGGCCCTGAAGCTCAGCAGCAGGTAACGCACATGAATCCCCG
>JAFGPJ010000383.1 GCA_016936275.1 Sedimentisphaerales bacterium | reverse complement strand
GGAACAAGCGACGGCGAGAAAGCAATCGAAGAATTGCTTGAAGTAGCAATGAGTACCGGAGCTGCAGCAATAAATGTCATTCCGGACCGAAATTATACGGCAGGATCAACCAGTGTTAAACTGGAAAATCTTTATCACGTAGTAGAGCTGGCTGAGAAGCTGCATCTGCCCGTTGTGGAAGGAACGGAGATGAATAGCCCGGGCCAGAAATTTGTCGATGATTTTGCCAGCAAAGAGCTTGAGCCTTTGGTGCCGGTTTTCCTGAAAGGTGCATACATCGTTTATGCCCATTCGGTGCTCCAGAGACAATCCGGCATGGGATATACCAGCAAGTGGGCAAAAAAGAATTTCGAAAACGTTGCCGACAGGAACAAGTTTTTCGAGGAAGTTGGAGACTTGCTGAAACCCGAACAGGAAGATAACCTGGCCGGTTTGAACAAGGACGTATCACCGAAAGAAATATTAGCTAAGATTAAAAATTGATTGTACCTGTAAAGCCTTAATATGACAGACATTCCCAAAACACAATATGCAGTTGAATTAATCGGCCCGGACGAGCTTATCTTAAATAAAACAAAACAAGTCCCTATACCGGGCAAACACCAGCTTCTCTGCCGGGTCGAGGCGGTCGGGCTTTGCTTTTCCGACCTCAAATTGCTAAAGCAGTTTTCATCACACGTTCGAAAAAGTAAGGTAGTCTCCGGCGTTGACCTCGATATTCTCAAAGAGATACCCAGCTACGTCCCCGGCCACGCTGCAACTATACCCGGTCACGAGGCCGTTGTTAGAATCGAAGCGGTTGGTTCAAACGTCGATGATTTCAAGCCCGGCCAGCGTTTTCTCGTGCAGACGGACTATCGCTGGGTTCGCACGGCAACCTCCAACGGCGCGCTCGGATATAATTTCGAGGGTGCCCTTGCTGAATACGTGCTGATGGACAAAAGAATAATCACTTCGCCGGAAGGCGATTCGATGCTGCTGCCGGTCAGCGAGGATTTATCCGGCTCGGCGGTGGCGCTCGTTGAGCCCTGGGCGTGCGTCGAGGACGCTTACGCTTCAACGGAACGCACGAGCTTGAAAACGGATGGCCACATGCTCATCGTGGCAGATGTAGAGGTACCCGGAAATGCCTTCGGAGATTTGTTCAGCCGCTACGGCAAGCCTGATAAAATCACCTGGATTTCGATTTCTAATCCGCCGGAATTAGGCGTCAAGATTACAAAAGCTGCAACTGTAAACGAGCTAACTGATGCCGGCTATGATGATGTTATTTATTTCGGCTCCGTCCCGGAAGTAATAGAGAAGTTATTTTCAAAGGTCGCCCTCAAAGGCATTTTGAATATTGTCCGGTGCGGCGGTAAATTCGACAGAGACATTGTCACTATGGTGGGCAGGGTTCACTATGGCGGCATTCGCATAATCGGCACTACCGGCTCGAATCCTGCTGACTCAATGGAAATCATTCCTGAAACCGACGAAATCCGCCCCGGCGATAAAATCAACGTCGTCGGTGCCGGCGGCCCGATGGGGATGATGCATGTTATCCGCAATATCTGCCAGGGCGTCGAAGGCGTCAGCGTTTTCGGCAGCGACGTTGACGATGGAAGACTGGCTGCACTTACAAAAATTGCTGCCCCGCTGGCTGATAAGAATGGAGTTCAGTACAAACCATATAATCCAACTAAGACAAAATCATCAGAGACATTCGATTACACGGCCATAATGGCTCCGATTCCCGCTCTGGTCGCTGCAGCGGTGCACGGTTCAGACCAGCGTGGGCTGATAAACATCTTCGCCGGTATTCCGGCAACAGTTACCGGTGAGATTGACCTCGATGCTTATATCGAAAAGCAATTGTACTTCATCGGAACAAGCGGCTCGACCTTGGAAGATATGAAACTTATGCTGGCAAAAGCCGAGTCCGGCCGGCTCGATACGAACCTCAGCGTTGCAGCAATTAGCGGATTCGAAGGCGCAACAAATGGTATCCGTGCTGTCGAGAACCGCTCGATTGCCGGCAAGATTATCGTCTATCCGGCATGTAGGGACTTAGGTTTAGTAACGCTCAAGGAGATGCCCGAAAAAATGCCGGACGTCGCTGTGTGCCTTAACGACGGGTTGTGGACAAAACAAGCCGAGGAAAAATTACTGGAAAAATATTCCTCCTGAGTATCAAATTGTCATAAAACTACAAATAAAGGATTAGTGATGAGCAGTCTGAAAAATATTGAAAATGCGTATGAAGCTGCACAGCAGCGTTACGGCGAACTTGGTGTTGATACTGAGCAAGCGATGGAACAGCTTAGCAAAATAGCCATCTCGCTGCACTGCTGGCAGGGTGACGATGTCGGCGGATTCGAGAGCAGCGAAGGACTAAGCGGCGGCGGAATAATGGCAACCGGCGCTTATCCCGGCAAGGCGCGAACAGCCGGCGAGCTGCGTGCCGACGTGGACAAAGTCATGAGCCTGTTACCCGGCAGGCACAGACTGAACCTTCATGCGATTTACGCCGAGACCAAAGGCAAGGTCGAACGCAATGAATTGGAGCCGGAGCATTTCAAAACGTGGATTGACTGGGCCAAGGCAAATGGAATAGGGATGGACTTTAACGGTACGTTCTTCTCGCATCCGAAAGCCGACAGCGGCTTTACGCTGTCCAGCGCCGACGAAGAGATACGAAAGTTCTGGGTCGAGCACGGAATTGTGTGCCGGAAAATCGGTGCTGCAATGGGCAAGGAGCTTGGGACTCCCTGCGTGACAAACTTGTGGATTGCAGACGGCTACAAAGACATTCCCGCCGACAGAAAAGGACCGCGCGAGAGGCTGAAAAAATCACTCGATGAAATCTTCACAAAAAAAATAGACCACAGCCATCTCCTGGACGCAGTCGAAAGCAAGCTGTTCGGCATTGGCTCGGAAAGCTACGTTGTCGGCTCGCATGAGTTTTACTTAGGCTATGCTATTGAAAACAAAACGCTGCTCTGCTTAGATACGGGTCACTTCCATCCAACGGAGGTCGTCTCGGACAAGATATCATCGGTAATGACTTTTCTCGATGAAATCCTGCTGCACGTCAGCAGAGGCGTGCGATGGGACAGCGACCACGTGGTGATTCTCTCGGATGAACTGCGAGCCATAGCACAGGAAATCGTCCGCGGCGATTATCTCGACCGCGTGCACATCGGCCTTGATTTCTTCGATGCCAGCATCAACCGCATCGCAGCATGGGTTATAGGTACGCGCTGCATGATAAAGGCCCTGTTGATCGCCCTGCTGGAACCGTCGGAAAAGCTGCGTCAAATGGAGCTGGACGGCGATTACACAGGACGCCTGGCAATGCTGGAAGAACTCAAGACGCTGCCCTTCGGAGCGGTATGGGATTACTATTGCACGAAAATGGAAACGCCGGCCGGCGAATCATGGCTGGATGAAACCAGAGTATACGAGAAAAATGTTCTAAGTAAACGTGTGTAGAACGGATACATATTACTG
>JAFGPJ010000061.1 GCA_016936275.1 Sedimentisphaerales bacterium | reverse complement strand
GGGAACTGGTTTACGTAATCCGGATTCCACTTGCCCCAGAGCGTCGGCTTGCCGTCGTAGTCGATAAGATACAAGTCGTTTCGTACAATGTGGGCCGTGATATCATCGATCAGGGTAATCGCCCGGTCGCGCCATTCTTTGTCCGGAACGAGCTCGGCAAAGATGCTGTACACAAAGATGTGCCCGACGATTTCATCGCTGCTGGTCGTTGCTTTCCACGTCCAGTTGTGATCCTCGGCGGGCTGCCAGCGAGACTTGTCCGACAAATGGTAGCCGGCACGTTCGAACGAGCGGGAAGGAAATCCTTCGATATGATTGATATGCGATAAGCGCTCCATCGCATCGAACGATTCGTAGCAATTCTGCAAGACTTCTTCCGATTTGGTGACGGCGTATCGAAAAAGCTCGCCGGCCAAATACATGCTGGTCCACAGGCCGTCGTTGTCGCTGTCAACGAGTGTTCCCGTAGATAGGTCGCCCGGCTTGTTCATGGAAAGTGTGCAGTTCAAACCATGCCGCATGTGGCGTTGCCGAGTGAGCTTGTCAAAATGCTCCGCTTTTTGCCCGAGAGTCATCAGCTCGAAATGGATGATATTGAGTCCGTTCTCGCTGAGAACCAGCACAGAATTGTCCGGCCCCTTTGATATATCGATGACGTTGTCGTCCACAAGCCAGCGTTTCGAAGCGTAATAATTCGTCCGGCCGTCATGGTCTATGGCAAAAGCACCTCGGGACGTTCCGAACCAGACTGATTCGCCGATTTGCCTGATGCAGCGTATATCGGTGTAGGGCAATTTCTTTTGAATGCCCGACTGCTGCTTAAATGAGCCGGCGTCCAGTTCGATGTACCCATCCTGAGTGCCAATTACGAGGACGGTATTGTTTTTTATTAATTCCATGCAATTTAAGTTGCTGCTCTCAAAGACTGTAGTAACCTCCTTGCCGGGAGTGAAATGTTCGAGCTTGTCGTCGAACAATAGTAGGAAGCGACTGCGTGCCGGATCGTATAAAATTTGTTTGGCCCCGTTCTGGGCCGTTTGCCATTTGTCAACGCATCTGCCCTGATTGAAATATGCGACAGAGGTTTTCCTCACCAGCAGGAAATCGAAATTGCTACCAGGCGCAAACAGTCCGGCACCAGGCATTTTGTGAGGTATCAGCAGCCTGCCCGCCCAGGCATTGCTTAGAACAGCCTTGTCGGTCAAGTAGATGAATTGCCCTTGATATACTTCCATACTTTTTATCTGCATATCCGTCAGGGGCCTGTAATGCCGGTCCGGCACGAGCTGCCCATTATAAACCTGCAGAAGCCCTTTGCTCGATAAGACCAGGATGCGGTCGTTTCTATCGCATCGCACGATGGACAATTTCGTGCCGGCCAGTTCCTGGGAAAGCGGAATCTTCTCCGATAAATCCTGAATAAAAGGGCGATCTTCGTAGAAAGGCTGAACGTTATTAGGATAAGCAGTCAGGGCATTGATTAGTAAACCGCAGATTGCAGAGCAGAAGATTCTTAACTTCATGTTATCTTAACCGTCTAATTCGATTGTTATATCCAGCCTGAGAACTCAGATATGTATGTTGTACGAATAAGTCATGGGGAACATTGTAATAATTACAGTCAGTCATTCAAGGAAATTATGCTCTCTTCTTCTGTAACGAAAAAAGGCCTGTGCCGAATTTGCCGGCACAGGCCCTTAATTCATATACGTTTTTTATCGTTTCAACTAATGCCGTAATAGCTCCTATGGTATGGTTCTCGGTTGATAAAGACGAATATCTTCTATGTACATCTTGCCGGAACCGCCTGAGACAGTCATGTTGCCCTGGGTGCCAAGACCAATCGCTATCCTGTCAACATTGGTCAGGTTGATACCCTTATCAGCAAAGGTCTGTAGCGGGATAATCCATTCTGTCCAGGTGTTGATCTGTGCTGCGGCCGGATTATCGTGAACAACTACCGCAGGTGTACCGGTAGTATTGGACACTGCTATATACAGCGGCTCAGCGTCATTGCTGAGAATGCCGATATCCTGGCTTGCCCATTGCCCGCTGACATTGCCGGTAGTCGTGACGTTGGAGAATACGGCCTGACATGTCAAAGCGGCATCATGGCTGGTCAGGGCCAAACCGATATAGACATTCGAGCCCATAGCGATATTCTCAGCCGTAGCTCCCGTTACCGGCTGCCAGCTCGAACCATTCGCCGAATGTGAAACTGTAAAGAGGCCGGAAATACTACGCTCAAGCTTCACCCAGTAAGGTGCGGCAACACCAGTCTGATTATAATTGAAACTGACACCGCCTGTACTGGGACGACCCTGTGAAGCTACTCCATTACTTGGTGTTACGCACGCAAAGGCATGTGCCGAATCAGGATTCAGTGTCTCACGTATCATCACGCCCGCTTTGGCCCAGCCGTTCGTATTCTCAACGCTGTTGATTCTCGCAGTAATCGAGCCGGCGCCGGTGAGCATCTTATATGCAAAGTGGAATTCATCGGCCTCCACGCCATTGATGTTCCAGATGTCTGCGCCAGAGCCAGTCATAGTGTAAGTCCCGATTGGGCCTTCGACGAAGCTGCCGACGGCTCCCGAATAGCCTCTGAACCACAGCGACAGTTCCGTGACTCCCTGCTCTGTCCAGTCTCGCTGGTCTGTCAACGTATATTCTACTTCCGAATAATTGGCGTAGCCAGGCTTGTTGTTGTCGTATGTAAACGGCATTGACTGATTGCCACCACGGACGATAGTCTCCTCGGTATAAGAAGGTGTAGTTTCATCGCCGACAGCCGAGCCGGTTCCATTGCCGGGGAGGTATCCAGGTGTACCAGGTGCACCGGCGCCAAGTCCATCGTGCCAGGCAAACCATATCTGGTTGTCGGTTGCGTCGTAGTCCTCGAAGTCGTCTATGACAAAGTAATCGCCCGTAGTAAAGCTCCAGACGTTGCTGGCCCAGGGACTATCGGGGCTGGCTTCGTTTACTTCATCGATTCGCCAGTAGTACGTTGTATTCAATATAAGCTTGCCGGGATCATAACTCTCTTCGCCGAGAGCTTTTGGTCCTTTGTGCTCGGGCGAGGCTGTAGTGGCATTAGCCACGGCATCCGCATCCGTGCCGAAGTACACCTCGTGAGAAACGGCTACGGCTCCTGCATTCCATCCGAGTATCACCGATGGCTTAACGTTCACGGCGCCATCTGCCGGACTTGGGCCGCTTACCGCACCTTCGGTAGTAAAGCTCCAGACCTGGCCTTTATACGTCGCTAAGCCGTCAGATTCATCGACGCGCCAGTAATAAGTCTTGGCCAGCTTAAGCGGGCCGGGATTGTAAGTCGTGGTGCCGTTAAGCTTGCCTGTAGCAGTATTCACCTCATCGAAATCTTCGCCGAAAACAACATAGTGAATTTTTGCACCGAAACCTGTCGTCCATTTAAGCTGCGCATTTAAGGCAACAAACTCAGCTCCGTCGGCCGGGTTGGGGAAATATGCAGTCTTTGGAGGAACCGAGAAACTCCAGACATCGCCTTTCCAGGGGCTGTTCGGGTCGGCTTCATTGACCTCGTCGATACGCCAGTAGTAAGTTGTTCCCGGTACAAGACCATCCGGGTAGGCAGCTCCGACAAAGCCCGCAAAATAATACGTGGTATCCAGATCCTGATTGCCTCTGAATAGTTCAGAGTCCAGAGTAGCATCATTCACATCATCGAAATTGTCACCCATATACACATCGTGTGAGACCGCAAAAGCACCCGGCCTCCATGACATGGATAACCATGTGTTTGGGTACATAGAGCCATCCTTCGGATCCGGATTCGATGCATACGGCCATGGTCCGAATATACCCTTCATGGCGCCGATAACTTCCGCTGCCGATAATGCCTTTGTGTAGAGACGCACGTCGCTTAAGTAGCCACTCCATCTCTCCGCACCGGTATGATCGGCACCCATACCAAAGGGATTCTCTTGAATCGTTTTGGTAGGATTAACAGTCGCAATTTCCTCACCGTCTCGATAATAGGTCAAAGTTCCCCCATCCTTTACGACACAATGGTGCATCCAAACGCCATCGGGGAGGGGCACAGCATAGGTAAAACCATCTATGTAGGCAGTGTCGTCATTGTAGAACTCAAACTTGGTGGGTGTGAACTTGATAAACTGAAGCGGATCGCTGCCATCGGCGGCATAGCGATTGCCTATAATCACTTTATTGACGCCGGTTCCATCACCTTGTTGCTTGGCCCAGAATGCCCACGTAAAATCGTTTTCAAAGTTCATTGCCGGAATAATCATGTCGGTAGTAACATAAGCACCGCTGCTATCATCTCCTCCGCTTAAGCTTATGACCATGCCTCGCTCCGGGTCTTCTACCCAGACCGAACCGTTAGTGCCCAGGCCGCCAGTTCCAGCATTGATTATGGCGCCGTCATTATCGGATGCGGATAGATCAGCGGCTGTATCTCCGGAACCTTCGTCCAGTTTCCACCACCCAACAAGATCGGGATCGACGGCGCCGGCTCCATTTATTAAAACCAGATCCAGCACCAAAACAACAGAAACTGAAAGTATTAATTTCTTAAACATAATAATCCTCCTTATCAAAGAGTTTGAATAATTACGCTTTAGTCACGTACTAAAGCAATTAACGGCAAACATAATATTTATTTTTTTCGCCCATGTCTGCTTGATAAAATTTCTTGCGACTTGATGTAAGCCTCCTTCAAAAGCAGACCATGAACCTTTAACACAAACCCACAGATACAAAAGCCTTTGGAAATCAGGCCTCGATTTAAAAATACCCTTAATCTTCCAATATTATTTATACAAGATAGGTTATCTTTTTGTCAAGTAAAATCGTTCAATGATTGTAAAGTGTTATATGTAATGGATTTGACAATCTGTTTAACCGGCGGTAAAGTACGCTAAAAGAAGGATAAATTAACAGAATGTGAATTTAGGGATTTCGATATGAAGAAATCAATATTTGAATTGTTAAGTTTATTTGTGTTGCTCACTGTAGCATCCGAGGTGGCAGGTTCCGAATGGATATCGCTTTTCGACGGCAGGACTCTGGATGGATGGAAAGCAGGCGACAATAGCGGCACTTTCAGTGTTCGAGACGGCATGATTGTGACCAATGGGCCGCAGAGCCACCTTTTTTATACTGGTTCCGTAGAGAATCATGATTTCACTAACTTCGAGCTGAAAGTGGACGTCAAGACGATGCCGAAAGCCGACTCGGGGATTTATTTTCATACCGAATACCAGCAGGCGGGTTTGTCGGCAAAAGGTTACGAAGTTCAGATTAACAATAGCCCTCCCACGTCGGAAAATAGTCGGGAAATGCGAAAGACCGGCAGTCTTTACGGAGTTCGTGATGTGTTTGTCTCGTGCGCTAAAGATGAGACTTGGTTTACTGTTCATATCATAGTCTTAGGCAGGCGGATTCGGATTAGTGTCAACGACAGACTGCTGGTCGATTATATCGAACCTGATGAGCCGGTCAGGTCGGCGGCAGGTAAGGGCAGAAAGCTTTCACGCGGCACATTTGCCCTGCAGGGATTCGGTGAAGGCGGCGTTGCGTATTTTAAGAATATTCGAGTTAAACCGCTGCCGGTCGGCGGACGGGGCGAGGATTCCCGCTCGGCCGAGCAGATTGCATACGAGAAGCGGATTTCGGAATTTAATACCGCTGGACTGCCGCTTATCGATTACCACGTGCATCTGAAAGGTGGGCTTACTCTCGAAGATGCATTGGAAAAATCCCGAGAGACCGGCATAACTTACGGCATTGCCGAAAACTGCGGTCTGGGATTTCCCGTGACTAATAACGAGCAGCTAAAGCAGTCGTTCGACAGGCTGGAGGGCCGGCCTGTTTTCAAAGCGATGCAGGCCGAAGGTCGAGAATGGGTCAATATGTTTTTGCCGGAGCTAATCGCTACATTCGATTACGTCTTTTCCGATGCTTTGACCTTCCACGACAAGCAGGGCAGGCGGACCCGGCTGTGGATGGCTAATGAAGTACATATCGACGACGAACAGGAATTTATGGATATGTATGTCGATAAAATCGTGACGATATTGGAAAATGAGCCAATCGACATCTTTGTCAATCCGACGTTCCTGCCGGCAGTGATCGCCGAGCGATACGATGAGCTTTGGACACAGCAGCGAATGCAGAAGGTCGCTGAGGCCGCCGTTAGAAACGGTGTAGCAATTGAAATCAACGCCAGATATCGCATTCCCAGCGTGAAGTTCATCATGCTGGCAAAACAGGCCGGGGCGAAGTTTTCTTTCGGGACCAACAACGGCGGAAGAGAATTGGGGCGCCTGGAATACTCGCTCGATGCTGCCAGACAATGCGGTTTGACAAAAGACGATATGTTCGTTCCGAAGCCTTACGGCAAAAAACCTATTCAAACAAAAAAGCGACGATAAACCGGTTGGTGTTCGGATTTGTGCCAGCTATAGTGTGTTTCCCTATGGCTTGTTGAGCCATTTGTCGGCGGCCATAGCCAAAGCGGGCAGGTCGATTTCTTTTCTTGCTGCTTTTGTAGTGGTTTTGTCTTTTGAGTCGGAGGGATCAGGCTCTGCCAGTTTTTCCGTCTGCTCTTGATTCGAATCCGTATTCTTGTTCAGGCCTTTTCTATTTTTCTCCAGCACGTCAATCAACAGAGTGGCGGCCAAATTAGTGTGACTATTAAGCCTGGCGTTTTCCAGATGTTTGGCGGCTTCATCGAGTTTACCAGTGCCGAGAAGCTGATAACCGAGCAGTAGTCTCTTCCTCGCATCGGCAGGATTTTTGTCTACTACTTCGGACAATTGCTTAATCTGTTTTTCCAGGAGACTTTCGTCGGTGTACAAGCCGCGTGGATAGAACACACCTTCATGCTGCGGCGATGATTTCAGCATGGCTTCGCGCAGGGCTTCGGCTGCCTTTTGATATTGGCCGTCGGCGAATAGGGCCTGCACATAAGCGAACGGCACCACGATATCCTCGGGCGCTGATTGCATCGCGTTTTGGAACTTTGCCGTGGCAGTTGTATAATCACCGGCGTCGAAGGCTTTTACTGCTGCTTCGAAGTCACGGTCGGCCTGTGTTTCGTCCGCCGGTTTGGCCGGGGCGTTCTCTTCAAGCTTTTTCTGTGCTTTGTTTAATTCCTCGCCCTGTGGAGCGGTGCTGTAGTAATAGTAATTG
>JAFGPJ010000382.1 GCA_016936275.1 Sedimentisphaerales bacterium | reverse complement strand
TGTCAGGGGTGTGGGGGATGCTGCTCCGGGCCGGGGGAGGGGTATATCTGGGTAACAAAGCCGGAGATTGAAATCATTGCTGATTTTTTGAAAATGACGGCAGGAAAGTTCCGGCAAAAATACCTCAGACGAGTGGGACTTCGAACGACGATTATCGAACATCATTCGACCAAGGACTGCATATTTCTGCAAGCTGGTGCCGGCGGAAAACAGTGTATGATATATTCTGTCCGGCCGAGCCAGTGCCGGAGCTGGCCTTTTTGGCCGAACAACCTGGCAAGCGCCGGAGCCTGGAACAAGGCGGCACGAAAATGTCCCGGCATCGATCGCGGCAGGCTCTACAGCTTCGAGGAAATAGAAGAAATCAAGAGGGGCAGGAAGTGGTGGCAGGGTTCGAAACAAGCAGACAACTGCTCGAAAGAGTAGCAGGAACTTATGAGTGGCTTCAGAAGCAGGTTTGCTCGGCTGGTGAGATGGCCGGGACGTGTAAATCCTGCGGGGATTGTTGTGATTTCGAAAGTTTCGATCACCGTCTGTTTATTACCCCGCCGGAATTGATGTATCTGACGGCGAAGCTGGGCGCCGAAAACATAAAGCCGATGGCGGGCGGTAGATGTCCTTACAACGTTGACAATAAATGCACTATTTACGAATATCGTTTTTCCGGGTGCAGAATCTTTTGCTGCAACGGAGATGCTGATTTCCAAAGCAGGCTGAGTGAGGAAGCTCTTCAAAAGCTAAAATCAATCTGTGTGGATTTTCAAATACCATACAGCTATGCTGACCTGGCGACTGTATTGAATAGCCTTGCAGGTGTCTAATATTTATCAATCGGCAGGGAGATCTTGTCTCGCGGGTCGCGCAGATTAATGTACCTTGCGCCACCCGAAAGCGAGCCGTAATCTTCATAATAGCCGTAGAGCTTGGCTAATTTTTCCTGGTCTGTCGATTCCAGATGCCGTTGCCATTGACCTACTTCGGCGCCCCAGATAATTTGGGAATCGTCATTCGAGTAAAGAATGATATGAGCAAGGCGGCTGTTTTGCCGGCCGTTGAAGTTGCTCACGTCGATTCGGTCGATCTCATAGAGCAGCGGCTTGTCAGAGGTGAGAGATTTGTCTCGTTGGTCGAGCAGGTCTAATATAATCACTGCGGCTGCGAGGTCGTCTCGTTGCCAGACTTGGCCAAGCGGCGGTATTTTGCTGACCGGCGGCAATCCTTTTATTTCGACGATTGGAATATCCGGCATCTCCATATAATCGAGCACTACCTGCTCGGCATCCACGTAGAATTTGATAGTGCCCGATTTGATCAGGGCAATCGGTTTTCGCCACCGGGCCTCGACGCGGAGAATATTGTGAGTGGCCCGTACTCTTACTTCATCGAGCCAGGGGACCAGCTCCTCTATATTACGCTGCACGGATAGCACGGCCTCATCGTCAAGTCCCACCTTACTGCCTTTTGCCGCTGCAATTGCGTGTACTTTCTCTTTGAGCTGGTCACTGACCCAGAGGGGGACATCGGCAAGCACAAGTTCGCCCGAACCTTGTTGGACAGGTATGGTCTCTTTAACGTATTTCTCCAGGGACATAAGCCCGAAGACGATTCCGCAGAGAACACAAACGACGACCAGCACTTTCAGAATCATTATCAGACTCGGCCCAAACCAGCTTGCTCGTTGCCTTTTTCTTTTTGCCAGGCCGCCGAGCGTGAATGATATTTTTTTGGGCTTGTTCCTTTTTCTGCTTGCTGCCATGGTCTTGAGTCTTGCTTTATATTTTATACCGGGCGGGAGATGAACATGCCGCCTCTACAATATTGCTGCACAAATCACTCATCGAGAGTCCCGCTTTTGCCGCTGCCTTGGGTAGGAGTGAATGGCTTGTAAAGCCCGGGATCGTATTGACCTCCAGGACGTGAGCGACTCGGTCGTTTCCCAGCATGAAATCGACTCTTGCAAAGTGTCGGCAGCCCAGTGCGTTGAAGCAGTCAACCGCAGCCCGGCTGAGATTTGCCGCCGCGGTTTTGTCTGTCACTGTATCGAAGAGGTATTGCGTTTGCTCGTCGATGTATTTTGCGTGATAGTCATAGAAGCCGCTTTTTACTCGTACCTCGATGATCGGCAGGGGCCTTCCATTCAGGATGCCCACCGTCACTTCAATGCCCGGCACGAATTCCTCGATCATGCAATCGCCAAACTCGCTGTATGTTTCCCCTGCGACCTCGATAGCTTCTTGTGGCGTTGAGACGATGCTGACGCCGACGCTGCTTCCCTGTCTTATTGGTTTTACAACGTATTTACTTGCGAGATTCTGTAATTGTTCCTCAAGCAGCTCGATATTCGTATCACTGTCGAATTCAAAAGCGGAAGGTGTGGATACGCCGGCATTTTCGAAGATCATTTTACTTGCCATTTTATCGAATGCCAGTCTGCTTGCGGTTGGCCCGCTGCCGGCATAGAGGAGCGATCTGTCATCGAGTATTTGCTGGAGCTGGCCGTCTTCACCGAATATGCCGTGCAGTGCCGGAAAGAAAATGTCGATGCTTGTGTCGTTCAATATTTCAAGATAGTCCGGCCCGATATCGGCTGTTACCACCTTGAAGCCGGCTTCTTTTAACGCCTCGGCGACACATCCGCCGCTCTGAATACTAATCTCCCGTTCGAAACCGATGCCGCCGGCGAGAACGGCCACTTTTATTTTGCTGTGTTCTATTTCCAATTTATTGTTGCTTCTTTTTTGGTGCGATTCGTCGCACCCTGTCTAATCCCAGATTTCGATTTCGAGTTCCAGTTCTACGTTAAAATGTTCTTTCACTCTTTGTTTTATAGCATCTATTAGCCTGGTAACATCACGACTGTTGCATCCTTCTTTGGCGATTATAAAATTGGCGTGTTTTTCGCTGACGACGGCACCGCCAATCTGTAGTCCTTTAAGGCCGGCCCTGTCAATTAAAGCGCCGGCCGAAGCGCCGGCCGGGTTTTTAAATATACAGCCAGAATTTTTCGTATTGAGCGGCTGATTATTTTTTTTATGAATCCAGATTTCTTTGACCGTCCGCATAATTTGCTCCGGATCGGACTCATTGAGTTTTAGCAGGGCGCTAAGAACAAATTTTGCAGTAATGTTGGTTTTGCGGTAGTCAAATTCCAGTTCCGGTTTGCTCTTTTCAAAGACTTTACCGGCACTATCCATCAGTGTGACAGATTCCACTGCTGAGCCGAAGTCTCCGAAATTACCGCCCGCATTCATCTTCACGGCACCGCCCACCGAACCGGGTATACCTGTGAGGGCTTCGATGCCGGAGAGCCCTTTTTCCACGCATTTTAGAACCAGCTTGCTTAATTCGGCTCCGGCTCCGGCGATAACCTCATGCCTGCTGTACTTGATCTGTGAAAACTGTTCAGATTCAAGCTTTATCACCGCTGCTCGCAGACCGTCGTCACCGATGAGAAGATTCGAGCCGAAGCCCATTACATAGATTCGGATCTCATTCTCGTTGCATCGTTTGACAACTTCCCTTAGCTGCTCGGTAGTTTTGGGTCTGATAAAATAATCAGCCGGTCCACCGAGTCCGTACCATGTCCGTTTGGCCAACGGATAATCTTTTTCAACAATTTCTTCTAATCCACTGAAGATACTCATCTGCCACCTTCCAAATATCGCCTGCGCCCATAGTGACTACCAGCTCGCCGGGACTGACGTTGCGCTTTAGATAATCGCAAATCGCATCGAAGCCCTCGATAAACATCGCATTCGTCCCATTTGCCTGCATTTTTTCTACCAATATCTCCGCGTTGACCTCTTTTTTTGTCTCCTGCGAATCCCGGACAAAATAAATTTCCGGCACAATTGTCATATCGGCAAGCTTAAAGCTTTCGGCAAAATCATCAAGCAAAAATCTTGTTCTGCTGTATTGATGCGGCTGAAAAACACACCATATATGCTTCAACTGATATTTCTGGCGTATTGCCGCAAGCGATGCCCTGATTTCCGTCGGATGGTGGGCGTAATCGTCGAGAACGGTAATACCGTTGAAATGCCCTTTGAGCATTAGCCGGCGGTCGATGCCGGTAAAGCCCGGCAGTAATTCAAGAGCACGTTCAGGTTCCAGACCGATTTTGATTGCCATAGCGATGACCGCCAGTGCGTTCAGGATATTGTGCTTGCCGGGCAGTGATATCCTCGTTTCTCCAAGCAGTTGGTTGTTGTAATAAACATCGAAAGCATAGAGCCCGTCATTAAGCGCGATATTCTCGGCATAGAAATTACAATTCTTCTCAAGCCCGAAGGTCTCGTATGGAAGTTTCTTTCCAAGTCGCCTGAGAATCCCTGCCACATTGGCGTCCTGGCCGTTGGCAATGACTGTGCCGCCAGGTTTGGTGCCGAGCGCGAATTCGCCAAAGGCTTTCACTATTTCATCTTCATCCTTGTAGTAATCCAGATGGTCCTGCTCGATGTTGAGAATACAGGCGATTTTGGGCTTGAGATTCAGGAAACTCCTGTCGTATTCACAGGCTTCTGCAACGAAGTATTTACTATCAGCAACGCCGGAAGAGCTGCCCAACTGGTTGATTTTTGCACCGATGATGAAGTTCGTGTCAATGCCGGCTTGTTTGAGCAGATGAATGAGCCACCCGCTTGTGGTGCTTTTGCCGTGAGTGCCACTGATTGCTATTCCCTCATAGCGGTCCATCAGCACACCAAGCATTTCAGCGTATTTATAGACCTTATATCCTCGCTCGCGTGCCTCTTTCAATTCCGGATTATCTTCCTTTATCGCTGCCGAGATAACTATAGCGTCGGTTTCAGTGCTGAGGTTCTCGGGACGATGGCCGACTTTGATATCGGCCCCCATCCGGCAAAGACTATCGACAACTTCACTCGGCATCTGGTCCGAACCGGCGACAATTGCCTCGTTTTTCATTAGAAGCTGTGCCAGTCCGCTCATTCCGATACCGCCGGCGCCAATGAAATGAAATCTTACACCCACCAGATCCATCATCTTGTCGAACCCTGCTGTAAAGTCCTTAACATAGCCGTTCAGGGTCGTTTGCGATTCCGAATGAGTGATATTGTAACTGTCAATATCCGGCTGTTTCACAGTTCACCTCGCCCTTAATAATCCATTAATATTTACCTCCGT
>JAFGPJ010000381.1 GCA_016936275.1 Sedimentisphaerales bacterium | reverse complement strand
CGATTGACTATTGTCTATTGTCAATTGACTATTGCTGAATGCCAGTATTAAATCGTCAATCGTAAATCGAAAATCGTAAATGATTTTGACTATTGAAAGGTTGGAACGCACTGGTAAAACGCTTAGGTTCGAATAGTCAATAGTCATTTGTCAATAGTCAATCTTTCTGAGTGGAGATTATCATGTTTGTCAGCAGACGAAAAATCGCTTTTACAGTTATAGTATTGCTTGCCGGTCTTGCGATCGGTAGCAGTGCTAAACAAGTGAATCAGGATAACGTTCGCAGCTTCGGCGCCACCGGTGACGGTATCGCCGATGACACCGCCGCACTGCAGAAAATAGTCGATTCAGGTGCAGGTAATATCCGCCTTAGAGGCGTCTATCGTTTAACCGAGCCGGTTGTGATAGATCTTGACAAGGTCGGCTATACATCGTTTAGCGGCGATGGAATCGCGCGGATCGTTATGTCTGGTCCGGGGCCGGCGTTGAAATTTGTCGGCACACATTTTAAGTCGGCCGATCCGGATGGATTCGAAGAGAACGTCTGGCTGCGGCAGCGCATGCCGCTCGTGGACGGGATCGCAATCGAAGGCAACCATCCGGAGGCGGTCGGAATCGAGGCCGTCGGGACAATGGAGCTGACCGTTACACGGGTTCACATCCGCGGCGTTATGCACTGCATTCACCTGACGGGCAACAACCGAAACCTGATTATTTCCGACTGCCACCTGTATGAGAACCGCGGCATCGGCATTTTTTATGACAACGTCAACCTGCACCAGTCGAACATAACCGGCTGCCACATAAGCTATAATCGCCGGGGTGGAATCGTGTCGCGCGGCGGCAACGTCCGCAACATTCACATCACCGGCTGTGACATCGAGAGCAATATGAGCCCCGAAACGCCGCCGACCGCTAACGTCCTGATTGACAGCGCCGACAGCTCTTACGGGACCGGCGAAGTGGCCATTACCGGCTGTACGATTCAGCACAACAGCCCTTCGCCGGACTCGGCAAATATCCGCATAATCGGCCGGAGTAAACCCGACCGCAATGGCAAGCTCGTTCGAGAAGGCAACGTTACCATAACCGGCAATGTTCTTAGTGACGTCAAAGTCAATGTCCATTTAAAAGATTGTCGGGGCGTTATCCTTACCGGCAACACTTTCTGGATGGGATATACTCACAATCTTCTGATTGAAGATTGTTCCAATATCATCGTCGGCGCCAACAACTTCGACCGCAATCCTCGCTATGATTACGGCAACAGCCTCGATGCCCGAAACAGCCTTCTTGTATGCAACAGCGCTGATTGCACGCTTACTGGCCTGCATATCACCAATGTTTGGAAATCTCCGGCCGGGTTGACGATTGAAAGCTGCAAAAGGATGAATGTCACCAACTGCACGATTCTCGACTGCGATGGCATTGGGCTGCTGCTGAAAGACGTAACCAACAGCAGGTTGTCGGGCTGCCTAATCAGCGACAGTCGCCCGAATACTGAATCAACTTCGCTAAGAGTTGTTGGCGGCGGGGATAATATGATTGTCAACAATCTGCTGGCTACGGAACCGCAGATTCCTGAGAATGCCGCACGTGTTTCAGGGAACGTTCACCCTTAGAATTATTTTCAGAGTCCCGTTATCGCTTACTTTCCTTTGACCAGCCAGATGTTGCGGTACTGAATCGGATGCCCGTGATCCTGCAGGTGAATTGGCCCGGTGGCCTCGCTCCTTCCTTTCCATCTGTTGCCGGAGTAGGGGAGCTCAACATCGTCCTGTACTATGGTTCCGTTGTGATAAACGGTGATTCGAGCGTTCTCTTTGATACTGCCGTCGGCGTTGAGCCGTGGAGCACGGAATTTGACGTCATAGGTCTGCCACGTCTCAGGCGGCAGGCACGCATTCACCCGGGCCCGCGCTACATTGTACAGACCAGCGCAGTCGCCAGAGGTATGAACAAGGCCGAACGAATCCAGCACCTGCACCTCGAACTGCCCTGCGAAGTACACTCCGCTGTTGGCGCGTCCCTGCCCGCGGTTGTTCGGCTCCAGCGGCAGTTTGAATTCCAGGTGAAAATGCTCGATATCGCCGAACTGCTCTTTAGTATCGTTATCTCCCTTGTTCACCTGCATCGAGCCGTTGTCGAGCACCTTCCAATTGGAATTTGTCCATGCACTAGTGTCCGGTTTTTCACCTTCCTTGAAAGGCAACAGAACGACCGCATCCTGTGGCGGCTTCAAACCTTCCTTTGGTGACTTCCGCACGAATTTATCCAGCTTGAAGTGCTGGCCGTATTCGGAACGCACGGAAAGATGGTTGTTTTGAATCTGCCCTGCCCAGTGATATCCACCTGCCCTGTCACCGATGTATACGGTCGAACCCTGTCTGTTGCCGTAAATCTCGATATTCGCTCCGTCCTGGTTTTCCTCGTTCGGCGCAGCTTTGATTACGATGCGGTGATAAACATCATCGCCCTCTGCTATGACTTGTGCAGTTGCCTGCATTGTTGTCCTGCCGTCCGGGTGATACGTTCCTTTGTATTCGCCCATATATGGATTTGCCCATACTGTAGATGTAGATATTACAAATGCGGCTAAAGCGATAAAAAATCCTGTGTGTCTCAGTGCTTTCATTTTCATACTCCTTATTCAATGGTTGTTAATAAATTGTAAAACCTTTTATTTCTTACATTCCTTCCACCAGTTTTCCCACAATTCGGTCATTTGTTTAACCTTTTGTGGTTGTTGTGAAGCAAGATTATATAGTTCCGTTCTGTCTTTATCAAGGTCATAGAGTTCCCAGTCTGCGTTGCCTAACTTGACGAGTTTCCAATTTTCCGCCCGAACGGCTTTGGCTTTTCCATACTGCCAGTACAGCACATCGTGCTCCTTTCTTCGCTTTCCCTGGAAGACAGGGAGCAATGATTTGCCGGCAAGAGGCTTGAGTGTTTTATTACCGATCCGGTCTGGATATTCCGCGCCGGCTATTTCCATAAATGTCGGCATGATGTCAATTATGTGTCCCACCTGATCAGTTATGGTGCCAGCTTTTATTACGCCGGGCCAATAAGCTATGAAAGGAGTATGGTTGCCCCCTTCATAGTCTGTTGATTTATATTTTCTGTATGGCGTATTACTGGCATTTGCCCATTCAGGGCCGACTGAGCGATAGCTTTCAACTGGCCCTGGAGGTATGTCGGGCGTCGTATCAGGTGTCTCAGGGCAGCCGCCGTTGTCGGCAAGAAACAGGATAAGGGTGTTGTCCCATTTGCCGATTTCTTTTACCTTGGCAAAAACTCTGCCTATGTCCTGGTCCATACGGTCGACCATAGCAGCATAAACTGCCATTTTCAAATCGAACTGGTCCTTCTCTGATTCACTGAGCGAATCCCAACTTGGCACACGCTCATCGCGCGGCGACAATTTGTATTTCGGATTGAACATGCCGATTTCAATTTGTCGGTTATAACGCTGCTGGCGTAGCTTGTCCCAGCCGATTTTATATTTGCCCCGGTGCCGGGCAATGTCCTCCGGCCATGCGTGCAGCGGATAGTGCGGTGCCGTCTGAGGCATATAGAGGAGGAAGGGTTTGGTTTCATTTTTATATTCTTCGAGTCGAGCGATGGCGTAATCGGCAAAGGCATCGGTTGTATAGAAGTTTTTATCCTCGGGCGTATATCCCATAATTGCTTTGCCTTCAATGGCCCAGCGGCGGGGCTCGATCCTCTTGCGACCGGGCTTGGGCTCGCCGGGTCTTGCTTTTATGCCGGGATTCCAATAGTTGCAGCATCCATCCGCCAGACCATAGTACCTGTCAAATCCGCGGGTAGTGGGCAGTGGTTTTTGATGCCACTTGCCGGATATGATTGTCAGATAGCCTGCCGGGCGAAGGACCTCGGCGAAAGTTGCGCCGTGCTCCATATTTTGGACTCCTACAGCCTGGTCGTGCTGGCCGGTCAGGATAGTCGCCCGTGTGGGACTACATTTGGCGCAATTATAAAATTGAGTAAACCGCATTCCACCTGCCGCTAGGGCATCAATGTTCGGTGTCCTGATTTCTCCGCCATAGCATCCGATGTCGGAATAGCCAAGATCGTCGGCCATGATAAGAATTATATTCGGTCTTGAAGTATTACTACTTACAGCTTTAGAGTATCCCGATAAGGCCAGCGATGCGACTCCAAGCCCAACAGTTTTCAAAAAATCACGTCTTGTCCGATTACGTCTATTCAAATTTTTTCTTTTGCTTGTGTTTAATGTTTAGATTTTGAAGCTGTCTTACTTTATTTCCAACGAGTCCTTACCTGGCAATTCCGGAAAAGCGGCATGTGGCTCGGTTTGATACCAGAACGCCACCGAAGACATGTCGTCCTGCAGCGGCAGATATCTTCCTTCGCTTTGCCACCCCAGCGCCTGTATGGTGACTTTCAGGTCCTTTTCGAACCGTATCGGATCCATTATGTGCCAGCGGTAAAGGCTGAAGCGCGGCTGCTTTTCCGACATTATAACCTGCGGCATCCCGGCATAAGCAGTGTCGAATTCCTGGTAATCTCCAGTTCCCGGTTTCTGGAAACCGTATGAGCCACAGAAATAATCCTCGGTTCCGGTGCCGCAAATCGTCGGGAATTCCGTATCGCCGTTCATGAAGAACTTAATCTCGCCTTCGCCCCACCAGCCAGGGCTGTTCGAGCCCCAGGTCATATAGGTCCCGACGTATTGTCCCTGTCCGCGCACGCCATCGAGAATTGTGTAATCCTGTTTATATGGCAGCGGATTGACACGCCGGAATTGAGCGTGCAGATAGCCCATGTCTTCGGGAATGTCGGTCATTGTGTAATCGATCTGGTAGTACAAAACCATATCTTTTTCATCGATATTGGTCATTGTAATCTTGAAGCCTTTACGAAACGGCATCAGCCAGTAGCAGTTGAATCCGCTGCCGGGATTTACACAAACAGCCAAGGATGAGATAGTCGTATATTGTCCCATGCCGCACGCGAAGAAATCGCCCGCCGGGCATTCGATCGAGGGGGTTTCCTCGCCGTCCCAGTGGAAGCGCAAAATATTGAACCGGTTGTTGCCCGTCGGAGTCATCCAGATGTGCTGGATAGCTCCGGAACCTTTGATATCGGCCATGACGAAAGTCTGGCCGGCTTTAATCACTACTGAAGGAGAGACTTTCCATTTTTGCCCCAGCTCACGGGCGGCACTTGCACCAGTGCCTTCGGTTGCCATGCCTCCCTTGCCTTTTTCACCTGTGAAATTCTCCGGGCTGACGGAGCGCGTCTGGGCACAAGACAAACGCGGCAAATTTTCAAGCCCCATTTCCAAGCCGTCGAATTTCATGCTCTGCTTACATCCGATTGTTGAGAAAACGAGCAGGAACAATATGCCAGCCAACCAAATACCGGATTTCTTCTCCATTAGTTTCATAATCTGTCCTTTCCTGTTTTTTTGTCTTATTAGTCCGACGACACTAATCTTTTAAATCAATACCTCTGGTAACCAACCGGTCGAAACGATACGGCGATTCGTGTGCCGCCCAGGCCATGCCGCGAAGCATCAAAATGCGGAAATATGGATCATCGAACGTCCATGTATAGTGCCCGAGTATACAACTGAAAACCCTTCCCTTGCCGTACTCATAGCAATAAAACATTGGTTCTGGTTTGGTCTGTTTCGAACCTTCGTTTATTGTCTCATCGGATGTTGCCAATATCGTGACCTTGCTGCGGTCTCCCTTAAGGGGCCAATAAGCTTCGTCCAGCAAATCAATTGTCTTGGGCAGGCCAAGGCAGATAGGATGGTTAGGCTCGGTGATCTTCAAAGAAAGTTGGCCGTGACGCCAGCGAGTATAATCATATTCCCAGGCTAATCCTATAAGCTCTGCCGCCTCTTCCACAATGTTAACGCCCTTAGGAATAATCACGGCAGGATGCAGGATGACGTAACCTCCTCCCCGAGACAGAAACTGCTCCATGTCCTTGAGTTTTTCTTTGTCGTACTGAACGTAACAAAACACGGCGATCAAATCGGCAGTCTCGAATTGTTTCTTGCTCGGCCATCCGTAAGCGGTCGAGACATTTACCTTCGGCGCTCCAGCAAAGCCCCGTTTCTTTTTCGGTGCGGGGCCGTATAGATTGACCTGATTTTCCTGCCCGGCGTCTTTTCCGCCGAGCAGTACTGCCCATCGCTTTTGCCATAAAGGATAATCGTGCTCGTTCTCGCCGTGGTCCTTCTTAAAAGCAACAAGAACGATGTTCAGCTCGCGTAGTTTTTTTGCTGCCGGTGGCTTTGGGGCCTTGGCAAGGACTGCTTCGACTTCGCTGCGGCTGCGGGGTTTTGGCGCCTCGGCTGCGAACAGATTCGAAACGATTTGCATGTTAATTGTTATTGAAATCAGCAGGTAAACGGCTGCTCTGTTTTTCATTATTTCCCCTTTGAGAATTATAACATTTGTAACAGGCTCTATTTAGAAATCAGCGTTTTTTCTTAAAGCGGTATAATTGACGATAATTTCGAGTCCAGACAAATATTGCTGTCTCCGGACCGGATTGCAAGAAAAAAATTAAACACAGGAAAGATTGGAAATTTTAGAGGAATTTTTCTTGACTTGAAATGACGGATTGATGTAAACTACTATATAAGTGAAGCACTAATCCACTTGATTTTCTGTCTCAGGCAATATAGCTTTAGACTGGTTTGGATATCTATAGCTTTTTGCTACTCGATAGAAGGAAAGAGGTGATTTCAAATCAAAGGTTATTCTGAGCAAATGAGGGCAAAATCCAGTGAGCATGAGATAATTATCCGTTGTTTTTTACCTTAACTTTTAATAAGGAGAACTATTATGTGTAAGAAGTTGATTTACTTAGTGTCTTTTATTTGTCTGCTGGGTTTGGCTAATAATTCATCTGCTGATATTCCCATAGATCCGAATCTGGTTATATACTACTCCTATGACGATGTCGGCTTGATCGTCCCCGACGAATCGGGAAGAGGCCACCATGGCACCGTATGCGGCGACATTTCGGGAGCTCCAAGCGGAATCAAGTGGTTTGGAGCTGCCGAATTCCAGGGAATATGGGGGCCGACAGGCTATAGTTATCTTGATCTGGACAGCCCGCATTATCCTGCTGAAGATATTCCAAAGTCTGCTATTACACTTGCCGTCTGGTGCAAATGTCGGGATACAACAGGTCTGCCAGGTACTGATCACCACGCCATTATGAGTACCAGAGCATCTGACGACACATGGGTCATGCACCCTCAGATTAATAATGACGGCACCTTTAGATGGCTCCTCCGCAAAGCCGGCAAGGCTACCATCTTCAATTTGGATCACGTAGGTAGCCATGGGTGGGATGAATGGATCCACTATGCAGGAACCTACGATAGTGTGACCGGCAAGGGGATCCTGTATATCGACGGGGACGTGTGTGAATCGATAAATGTGACTCCTGGTCAACTGATAGCCGATTGGGGGACGGGGGCTCGCGTGGGATACAATATTGACAATGCAAGGCCCTTCACCGGCATTATGGACGAGCTCTATTTGTACACGCGGGCGCTATCGCAGGATGAGATAAAGGAGTTGATGGTATCTGACGGTTTACCAACAGAAAAGGCCTCTCATCCCAGCCCTGTAGACGGCGCCGAGCTTGAGGCTGCGTCGACGATTCTCTTATGGCTGCCGGGAGCATACGCGGTCTCGAACGATTTGTACTTCGGCGAGAGTTTTAAGGATGTCAACGATGGCACCGGTGATACGTTTAAGGGTAACCTGACAGATGCCCAATTTATTGTTACCGATCTTGCCTGGGGCAAGTCGTACTATTGGCGGATCGACGGGGTGAATCCGGACGACGCCAACAGTCCGTGGAAGGGCGATGTCTGGAGCTTCCTGCTGCATCCCCCGACCGCCTGGAATCCCAATCCGTCTGACGGCGCCAAATGGATCGATCCCAATGCAGTCCTAAGCTGGAGCCCGGGTTCCAATTCTATTATGTACTATGTGTACTTCGGTGACACTTTTGACGACGTCAATAACGCCACGGGTGCACCGTACCAGTTCGAGACGACCTATGAACCAGCTGGACCCCTGGAATTCGAGAAGGTTTACTACTGGCGGGTCGATGAGTTCGACCAGTCAGGAACAACGCATACGGGCGACATCTGGAGCTTTACCACCAGGCGCGCTGACAGCGGCCTCAAAGGAGAATACTACAAAGGGGATTTTAAAACTCTTGTGCTGAACCGTACAGATCCGGGAATCAACTTTGACTGGGGCGCCGGTTCGCCGGATACGGAGGTCCCCGCCGATGACTTCTCGGCACGCTGGACCGGCGAGTTGGAGGTGCCGTTCACCTCGGATTGGACCTTCACGAGTAGTTGCAATGATTGGGTACGTCTGTGGGTAAATGACCAACTGCTATTTGACAAATGGGGGCTACAGTCGGGCGTTGAATGGATCGGGATAATTAACCTTGTTGCTGGGCAGAAATACAGCATAGTAATGGAGTACCATGAGAGTTCTGGCGATGCGTATGCGAAGCTATACTGGAATAGTCCGTCCTGGCTGAGTCCATATCAGCCAAAGCAGATTATTCCGCAAGGTGCATTCTCACTGTCGCTAAAGGCCAGGAATCCGAAGCCGATTAACGGCACCGTAGGTGTACGGCTCACAGATGTTCTTACATGGCAGCCTGGAGATAATGCTGCTTCGCATGAGGTTTATTTCGGCGAGAATGAAGATGCCGTACGAAATGCCGATAAGAATTCGCCGGAATATAAAGGCGCCAAAGGTTTGGGCGATGAGACTTACGATCCAGGCAAACTTGCCTGGGATACTACGTACTACTGGCGTGTCGACGAAGTAAATGAAGCGAATCCGGACAGTCCATGGATCGGTAACTTATGGAGCTTTGCTACAGGTGACTTCTTTGTCCTGGATGATTTTGAATCCTACGATGCCGGCAACAACCAGATATGGTACGTATGGCTTGACGGCTTGGGCTACGGCACGCTGGATAATCCGCCTTACTATACCGGTAATGGTACAGGTTCGGCCGTAGGTGATGAGACGACTCCTTCATATTGTGAAGAAAAAATCGTCCACGGCGGCCGTAAAGCCATGCCGATGAGCTACGACAACAATAAGCAGGGCTATGCGAAGTATTCGGAAGTTGAAATAGTATTGAGCGAAACGCGTAACTGGACCGATGAAGGCGTTGATGAATTATCACTGTGGTTCCATGGCAATTCATCCAATTCAGCCGATCCGCTGTATGTGGCAATAGCCAATAAAACAGGTACACCTGTGGTGGTCGAGCACGATGATCCGAGCGCAGCCCAGATTGAGGCTTGGACGGAGTGGATTATCCCGCTGCAGAGCTTTGCTGATGGTGGCATTGATCTGACTGATGTTGACAAAATTATGATCGGCTTGGGTACAAAAGGTAACCTGACGACACCGGGCGAAGCAGGTAAAATGATATTTGATGATATTTGGCTGGTTCGGTCCGTAGAGACTGCTGAGTAAAAGCGCTTCTTTTACTGAAAAAATGTCAGGATCAGCATTGATTCGGGGCTTATACCGTTAGATAAAGGTATAGGCCCCGATTATTTAGCTGTCAGCTCGATACAGAAAATAGATGCTGAGTAGTATGATGACGAGAAATTATAGTCTAAGTAGGGTGTGCAGCTTTTCTTTGAAGCTGCACACGCTGTAACAGGAACCGCGTGTGCAAAAAAGACGTTTGCACACCCTACAGTAGCTCAAGGGAATTATAATGGCGGTGGGGATTGGAGTTGGTTTTAACGGCGCCATTCGGCCTTGCGGACCATTAAGGGCGGCATTTGTTGAGGGCTTACCGTCCTGCTGCCCGGATGTACGCAGCTTCTGCAGCTCGGATACCAGCGAAGAGCGAATAGCTTGGCCTTCAAAGGTAATATCTGTTTTTTGAATCTGGCAAACATCATATATTAATTTTCCGTAAACTTCGGCTACAGTAACTGCACTCTCCCATATCGGCAAATTCCGGCACCGACTTTGCGATATTACAGCTAAATTTCCGTTGTTTTTTTGGAGGATTACCGGTTTGTTTTGTTTTTCCCTTGCTTAACTGATACCTTTCCAACTGATTGGATTTTGGTCGATTTCGAGTATCTCGATGCGGCTGATAAGCCATTTTTTATCAGGTTGTTTCCGGAGGGACAGTCCGGCCTTTACCAAAAGAAACGATTTGTACTCGGAGAGGTAACTGTTTTTGTCTAAAATTATTACGGCAAATAGAGTTGCAGTTGCATTCGAGTCCGATATTTTTATCTGCCGGCTGGTTTTTTTGATTTTATCGACCAGAGGTTTTGACAGCTCTCTTTTGCAGTGTTCCATTAGATGCTGTTTTGTGCTGTGATATGAGTCGCTGTAATTATCCGCAATTGTCGCTTCAATCGCCCTGTAATCCTCCTGCCGGACGGCGTTTATTGCAGCTTTAATTACGGCATTGATTTTCTCAAGGTCGGTTTGGACAAGCATATCGGTGCCGAAGGCAGCGATGACTAAAAAGACTGGTATAAATAGCTGCCACCAGCGACGTTTTTCAGGACAAAAGCTGCGAAAGGTCAAAATCCCAAACAATACAAGGATTGCTGCTCCTATCAGTGTGTAGGGCTGCTCAAAAAAATCGAACATTTAAATCAATCCTTTGAGAAGCTCTTATTTAGCTTACATTAGGGATTTTGCTACTGAGTTCGTGCTCTATCGAGCACAGGGTAACGCTGTTGCATATACCTCAGGTCGTCGCGTTCATCTGCCGGTGGGCTGAAATTGAATACGCTTTCATCGCCCCAAGCGGCACGCATAGCTATATCAATTGTACTCTGATTAACCCATTGGTGCATATAGGCACTTCCATCGGCAAAGCCCAATGTGCTTCTGTTTTTACTATGCCAGATTGCCAACGGATCGATCCAGCTATTTCCGAAATCTTTGGTCACTACCCAGGAACCCATATTGTATCCCCTCGGATCTATTTCCTCTACAAAGACGAACGTTTCGAAGGGTTTCTTTATTTCACTGTATAGTATAAGATGCCTGTTACTCCACTCTTTTTCTTCCCCATTCAGTGCTCCAGAGATGGAGTAGCTGCCAAATGTGTACATACCCTGCCGCTTTATTCTGTCGTCAGAGGGGCACCGATACACATCTAGACTCTTGATATAGGGAAAGAGCAAGCCATTTCTTAAACCTTCCTTACATTGCTCGACGGGATCGGGGTCGTTGCCCGATGGACCTAACATCCAGGCGTCGCTTGATCGGCCTGGAAAGCCCCCAATCATTTTTGCATCATTATCATCTTTGTACAGCAGCCACCCAAATGTCATGTTCTTCACATTACTAATGCAATGGAGTCGCTTGGCCTGGTCTCTGGCTATGTTCAAGGAGGGTAGCAGGATTGCCATCAACACTGCGATAATTGCAATTACTACTAAAAGCTCAATAAGTGTGAAAGCTCGGGTTTTCATTACATCCTTCCTTTCCGGAATAAAATACCACAAAAAGACTATAATACAAAAATCAATACCAGCGACAATTAATAATCTTCTGTCAAAAAATCAGGATGCGCAAAAACAGTGTTATGTTCCATTTTTTTTCGTCGTCAGGCTAATTTCTCATATTATACTGGGTTTATAACACTATGTCAAGCTGAACATTCCAACAATTATTGGCTTTTTTGCTCGAGGATGAATACTGCATTATATTCCAAGCTCTCGTTTGACTTCGTCGATTTTATCAATCGCAAAATCCAGGTCCTCTTTGTTATGGGCGGCGGAGATTTGCGTACGAATCCGGGCTGCTCCTTTTGGAACCACAGGGTATGAGAATCCGATTACATAAACGCCTTTCTCTAAGAGTTTTTCCGCCATTTTCTGTGCCAGGACGGCGTCGCCGAGCATAATTGGAATAATAGGATGCTTACCTGGGATAACGTTCAATCCAAGACCGGCGATTTGTTGCCGGAAATAGCGGGTATTTTTAGCAAGCCGGTCGCGCAATTCCGTCGATGCCGAGAGCATTTCCAGTACCTTTAGCGAGGCAGCGGCGATGGCCGGCGCCAGCGTATTACTGAATAGATAAGGCCGCGATCTCTGGCGGAGCAGCTCGATGATTTCTTTTCTTCCGCTGGTGAAGCCGCCGCTGGCGCCGCCGAGGGCTTTGCCGAGGGTGCTGGTGATGACGTCGATACGCCCCATGACGCCGCAGTGATCGGGAGTCCCGCGCCCGCGTTTGCCCAGCACGCCTGTCGCGTGCGAGTCGTCCACCATAACCAGGGCATCGTATTTCTCGGCAAGCTCGCATATCCGGTCCAGTTTCGCTATCGTCCCATCCATGGAAAATACGCCGTCGGTTGCGATCATGCGAAATCGTGCTGATTGGGCTTGCTGCAATTGTTCTTCCAGGTCCTGCATATCACAGTTTTTAAATCGCAGACGCTGGGCCTTACACAGGCGGACGCCGTCGATAATGCTGGCATGGTTAAGCTGATCGCTGATAATGGCGTCCTCGGCCGAAAGAAGGGTCTCGAAAAGACCGCCGTTGGCATCGAAGCATGAGGAGTAGAGAATCGTATCTTCGGTGCCGAGAAATTCGGAGATTTTCTTTTCCAATTCCTTGTG
>JAFGPJ010000060.1 GCA_016936275.1 Sedimentisphaerales bacterium | reverse complement strand
GAGCTATGGGCACCGAGGGCATGTGGACGCATATCTATGATTATTCGTTAGGCGGCCTCGGCGGGGCATGGGGAGTCCACCCGATTGATATCGCCCAGTGGGGCAACGGCACCGACCACACCGGCCCGGTCGAAATACAAGGCACCGGTGTAATCCCCTCCGACGGCTTTGCCGATACGCCAATCGAGTGGGAGGTCGAGCACCTCTACGCCAACGGCGTAAAAATGATTCACATGAACACGAAAACCGCCCTGAAGCGCGCCGAACAATTTTCGCTGCACAACGGCCTGGGGATTCTGTTTATAGGCGAAGAAGGCTGGGTCCTGGTCGAGCGGGAATTCATCGCCGTCGAGCCGAAGTCTTTGCTGACGGCAACAATCGGCCCAGACGAAATTCGCCTGCCCCGCAGCAATAATCACCGCCGTAATTTCATAGAGTCCGTAAAGAGCCGACAGCAGACAATCTGTCCCGTAGATTCTGCTGTACGCTCCGACACCATCTGCCACTTAGACGACATCGCCATAAGGCTCGGACGAAAGCTCCGCTGGGATCCCGAAAAAGAGCAGTTCGTCAACGACGAGCAGGCCAACAGAATGCTAAGCCGCCCCATGCGAAGCCCTTGGCGTCTTTAATGGAAATTATGGAAAATGACTTTTTTGGAGAATAACAAGATTAGCATATAAAAAACTAGGCCATGAGAAAGAATTGATACACGAATAATGAAAAGCATAATAAAAAGACTGCAGAACAAGCTGGGAACAGACAGGCTAAGTGAGATACAGATTAGAGCTGGTGAAATACTCCGAACATCAGAGGGTGATCCAGAAAAGGCAGAGCGTCTATATGATCTAGCGAAAGAACTAGGAATACCCATCGACTCTTCTGACGTTCATTGTAGACATCTTAATTATACTGAGATGTTTGATCGTATCAACGATTGGATAAAAGATCGGCGTGCAGAGAAACACACAACAATAAACGTCTGGGCAACATGTTTGTCTGTGTTGATGGCAATGGTTGCTGTCTTTGTGTCCATAATCATTCATTACCAGACACGTCGACTATTAGTGCCAACGGAAAGGCCTTTGATTGCCATTATTGACAGTGAGACCAAAGGCTCAATAATCAATGAGGGAGATAAACTTCAAGTAACGCTTCGAGTTATGCTAAAGAACATAGGGAAGAATCCCGCCGAAAATATGAGAATGAGGGTTTGGGCTGCTCCTATTGGAAGTCCTGATCTACTCCAAAAAACTCGAGATAATACACTTGCTGATACACTTTATCCAAATATCCAGTTTACCTGGAAACCCACGCTCACTGTTCCACTAAAAAGAATTGAAGAAAAGTTGCAAGCGGAAAGAAAAGAAATTTTCTTCTATCTTCGTATGGATTATGTGGATCCATTTAATTCATGTAAGCCTTACACTCAAGGATTCAATCTGACCTATCGAATCGGCGATGGTTCCGTGGGTGCTTCAACGAAGGAAATTAGTGATAATTTCATTAGTCAACTCAAAGAAATCGGTGCTATCTGAACGGCTTGAAATGTGACGCGCTACTCTGTAATAGGTAGGGTGCAATACAGTTCAATTGAGTTTCTTTATTTTGGCGGGCTTATCACTTGCCTTAGGATGTCAGTGATCGAGCATTTGACCGCCATAGGAACAAGCGTGATTACCGCGATTAACCACTGGTAAACTACATGAAACTTAATTCGCCTTTCAGTACAACCGGCTTCACTCATTTCAGCACAGTCTTCCAGAATGTCTCCAACAATGTCATTCCTATACCGCCGGGGAATATACCAACCGAACAACACGGCCCAGTTTTCGCCTTTATAATTTGGCTTTAATAACAACAGAGGTTTAACTTGCACTTTCTTCTGAATCAGATTCACTTTGCGCGGCATCTGCTCCATTTCACTTTGAAACATAGGCGCTGTCTTTAGTTGGTCTTGTGTCTCGTCCATCATCTTGTGCGATACCCGCCCTAAGTTAGGGTGAATCGAGGATATCTGTTCAGTTGCGATCCGAGTCATGAGCGCCAAATCCTGCTGTTGTTTCAAAGCTGGTTCCATAACCATCCGAGCCATTCTCATTAAGTCCTGTTGCTGCAACATCGGCTCCATAATCATGTGCAACGTTCGCGCTAAGTCACGCTCCTGTCGTAACACTGTCTCCATAGCCATCCGTGTCATTCGAACTAAGTTCTGTTCTTGCCGCGACACCGTCTCCGCAGCCATACGTGTCATTAGGGCCATATTCTGCTCTTGCCGCGATATAGTCTCCGCAAACATACTTGCTATTCTAGCAAAGTTCTGCTTGTGACTAATCATCGGATATACCAGTTGATGCCAATTCATATCCCTATGATTTTCTCCCCTAGCCATGTTGAAACAATCCCCCAAATGCATTGTTTATAAATGTCTGATAGATGTTAAGGATTCTCTCACCAGTTCCTGTTATGGAAAAGAACTTCCGCGGATAGCCTCGTCGTTCAGGTTTACCATTGCCCGTTCGAGATTCAACAAATCCGGAGGTTTCCATACGCGTAAGAGTAGTATATAGTGATCCTAATGGCATTTTTTTGTGGGTGCGTGACTCATATTCGTTGCGGATATCCCGGCCGGCACGCTCACCGTTAGTTAGGATGTCGAGTATCACGGCTTCACGATTAGTTGGTAAATTGTCTTTAGCCACAAATTATTACTCCAATGCAAATTATTCAATACGAAATTCAAATTATAATACGTTTGTATAATAGTATACGACTGCACATATGTTAAGTTCAAGTACTTTTTCAAATTTTTTTAATGTTAATTTAGGTAAGATAAAAAGAACTAAAGGAACAGGTTTGAGATAGCTCAAAAGAGGTTTTGCATACAGGCATTCGACAAGTATAATGGCCCTGACGCAAAGTGTATGTAAATTATGATGTCAAAAAAGATATTTTGTTTAAGGAGGCCCGTCATGGCGAATGTATCGAATCGACCAGCCAAGCGAATCAAAGCAATTGTAATCATGCTAATTATCGCTTTTTCTCTTAGTGTTTGCTCCGCGGCGAGCGAAGGTACGTTGCGGGCAGGGACTGCGAGGATTGATATCACGCCCGAAAAGCCGGTCAAGATGGCCGGCTACAGTGCCCGTACCGCCCTGTCGGAGGATGTACATGACCCGCTTTCGGTAAGAGTCGTCGCTTTCGAGAACAGCGGCAAGCGGCTCGTGCTGGTTTCTAGCGACCTTATAGGTTATTACGGCGGAACCGCCGAGCATATGCGAAAGCTAATCTTAAGTGAGTTCGATCTTGAGCCGGGCGAGCTTTTCCTAAGCGCAATACATACACACGATGCCCCGACTCTTACTATGGACAAGGATAAGGGTCACCCGAACAATCTCGAATATACGAAACAGTTAGAAGGCAAAATGGTAAAAGTCATCGGTGAGGCGATAAAGAACGCCGGTCCGGTTCGTATCGGAGCGGGCGTCGGATATTCCCCGGTCGGCATGAACCGCAGAGAGCTGGTATTTGACGGCTCCGGCAACAGCTCGATAAGGCTCGGCCGCAATCCCTACGGGCCGACCGATAAAGAGGTTCTGGTATTGAAAGTTGCAAAACCTGACGGGACCGCCGTCGCGTCGTTGTTCGATTACGCCACTCACGCCACCTGCTTAGGCGGCAAAAACCTTACCATAAGCGGCGATGTTCTCGGGCTTGCAGAGCAGTTTGTCGAGAAGATTCTGGGTGAAGAGGTTATTGCCCCTGCTTTCGCGGGGGCGTCAGGCAATATCGATCCGTGGTTCAGGGTGCTTGACGGATTCAATACCGAGCCGGGATGGATTCCGGAGCCGGTGCTGCTCGGAACGTTTTTGGGTGAAGAGGTCGTTCATGTATATCGTGACATCTACAATCTTTCCGCCGCCGGCGATATTCGAACATCCTTTGTAAGTATCGAGCTTCCGGGCAAGGCGCGAGGCGAGACCGAGATTAAAAAAGACCATCTGACGACGCCGTACAATATTACCGCTGCGAAAGTCGGTGACATTGGATTCGTCGGTCTCGGCGGCGAGGTCCTGACGGAAATAGGCGTGTCGATAAAAGCGGCATCGCCGTTTAAGCATACGTTCGTGATTACGCACTGCAACGGTGCGGCAGGATATCTTCCACCCGAGCATCTGTACGTCGAGGGGGGATATGAAATAAGCAGCAGCCCCTTCGCACCGAAAGCCGCCGATATGGTCGTAAAACAGGTGGTCAAGATGCTGCATGAGCTGTAGGTTGCTGACAGAATCCTATTTGCTGTATAAGGCGATTTTGTTTGCGCCGTCAACGATTGTGATTTT
>JAFGPJ010000380.1 GCA_016936275.1 Sedimentisphaerales bacterium | reverse complement strand
ATGAATGAAGCTTACCGGCTCGGCAATCAATTGGTCGCCGCAAACGCTCCGCTACCGGAAAAACCAATCAATATCGAATTGACCTGATTATCATACGACTGAGAGCTTCACTATTTCATGCTCATTAACGATTATGGTACTCTTGTATGTTCTGGCTGACTGTGGAGATTATCATGTATTTTTTGATAAATCAGCCTTGATTTTGTTTCACTGCCGAATACGCCGATTCGTATGGACAGCTTTGTAGTTCCCTCTGTTGCTGACTTGAGTCTAATCATGATCTTTTTGTCTTGTGCATCATACGTAATAATCTCTGCTCCCAAAGCATCTTTAGTTTTTCTGGTTGGAATCAGCTCAAGTTCTTTCAGCGCTTTTAAGGTCGCCTCATAAACGTCATCGATGCTCTCGGATTCTACCGCCTGCAAGTCTCCACGGACATATGCTATTGTGCCGGCGGCACCAAGCCCAACAGCAGCAACCACACAACCCTGGAGCAGCGGCATCGATCCTGCAAGCATCGCAATCAGAAGGACTTGTCTCTTTCGCATTTTATTTCTCCTTTCTTCAATAAGATATATTATCTCTGTGATTCGTAATATACTCCAAGTGTATCAGAAATCATTTTGCTTACTGAGTGGTTCTCCCTCAAATATTGTTGCGCATTTCCGGCGATCTGACGTGCGAACTCTCGCCTGTCCAAAAGTCGTTTCAGAGTACGCATAATGCTCATTTCGTCATTCGAATCAAATACAACAGCGGTCTGGTCTTCAATTAAAAGATCATCGACACCACCTTTGCACCCGGCAATTGTAGTGCCGATACTCATCGCCTGTAATAACACAGGATCAAAAGCAGAATTGGCCCGGGCCTGAATGAATATGTCACCCGCTGCAAGAATCGAACGCCAGGGTACTAGCCGAGGTACAATACTAACATTCTTAAGAATATCCAAAGCATCAAGTAATTTCCATAACTGTCTATCTGTCCTGCCCCCTCCAGCTATCACTGCCATAAATTCGTAACCGTCGATTAGTAAACGTTTTATTACATTAAGCAGATTTTCAAAGTCATCAGCCTTTGTGAAGGAATCGGTTATGACCATAGTCGCAAGCCGGGTGGGATCGGAAAAACACCTGCTTTTTTCCGCCACAAAAGTCCCTATGTTAATCTGTCTAATTCGGTCGGCAAAGCGAGGATGAATGTTCGATATATTTTCGGCCAAACTTCTTGCCGGGACAATGATTTTTTGACAATTACCCGGCGAAATGGAGAGATGGCCCCTTCGCTTTTGCAGCGAATTGACCATCAATACATAAGGTAAGTCCAATCGAAGGGCTAATTGCCTTGTAAGTGAAGCACTGCTTTCGCATAAACAATGTAAAATGGTCGGCTCGAACCTGGAAAGCCGCTCTGTAAGCAGTCTGATATTCAGACGCTCCATAAAAGGCAAATCAAAGATCGGATAATTGATAACCTCGTTAATACCGGTAAAAACAGTTCCCGGATTGAAGCCCGGTGGACAGATTAATGCTACCGGAATCGACTCATCGGCAAGGCCAACAAGCAAGCGTTCCAGGAATATCGAATACTCACAGATAGTATGCTCCGACGCAATCATGGCTACGCGAAGAGACTTCTTTTTGCCATTATTCGATGCCAATTTCTTTCGCCTTAATAATCCAGGTCATGATACAAACAATATATTATCGCAGAAACACATTTTTAGCTATCGCAAAATATGTCATTGCCTTACATACCCGTTCCAGCGATTTGTCTGCTCCGTTAGATATCGCTGTCGAACTTCATAAAATGCCTGTCATATCGACAAGATGAGCAAAAAAGCCAAAGATTTTGTCAGAGTTAATTCTTAAATCACGGAACCGCAACTGAACTGTTTAATTCCACATTGAAATATTTCCAAACCAACTCGATTGAACCAAATTCAGCAGGAGATTCCCGGGCGGTTAAATATTTTGGGTTTGTGTGATTTGCTTTGTCAACTCGTTCAGCAGAGCGCTCATTTTCTGATCATTGTCCTTGGCCTGATTTATCTTGCTGCACGCGTGCATAACGGTCGTATGATCGCGTCCGCCCAAGTGGCCGCCGATTTCTTCGAGGCTGTGTCTGGTAAGATTCCTCGCTAAATACATACAAATCTGACGTGGCTCAGTAATGCTCTGGCTGCGTTTCCTGCTTTGTAAATCGGTAAGGCGAACATCGAAATGGCCCGTTACTACCTGGATTATATCGGTTATGCTTATATGCCTGGCTGAAGCTTCAATTTGCCCCTCCAGAGCTGTCTGGGCTAGCTCCAGGTCAATTTCCTTGCCTGTCGTAGTTGCTACGGCATAAATTGTTGTCAATGCCCCTTCAAGCTCTCTGATATTCGCGTGTACTTTGCGGGCGATGTATCCTGCTATGTCATCGGAAATTTTCAGCCCGCGAACATGGGCTTTCTTCTGCACGATAGCGACACGCGTTTCATAGCTTGGGGGATCAATTCTGGTCACAAGCCCCCAGTTGAATCTGCTTATCAGACGCTCCTCAAGTGAAGGAATCTTGCCGGGCGGGCTGTCGGCGCTCAGAATAATTTGTTTGCCGTTGTTATATAGGGCGTTAAATGTATGGAAAAATTCCTCCTGGCTGTGCTCACGCTCCCGCAGAAACTGAACATCATCGATTACCAGTGCATCGACGGTGCGAAACTGGCTCTGAAAACCGGCCAGATTACCTTCCTCGATAGCCCTTATAAATCTGTTTACGAAATCTTCACAACTCAAAAACTGAATCACAGCGTTATTAAACTTTCGCTGGGCTTCGAAACAGACTGCATGCAAAAGATGTGTCTTGCCCAGCCCGGAGCTTCCATAGATAAAAAGTGGATTATAAGTATTGCCGGGTGATTGGCTTACAGCAACACAACTGGCGTGAGCAAGCCGATTACTCGGCCCAACCACAAAATTGTCAAAAGAATAATCGGGATGCAGCCTTAAAGAGGGTTGGCAGCTTCGATTGCTGCTTTCGGTTTTTTTGCCGGCGTCAACAGTGAAATCCAATGTGACGAGATGGCCGGTTATTTGCTGGGCCGCGCGGGTAAAACTGCTTTTGCAGTTGTCCTGTAAAAACTGGACCGTTGCCTCATCGGGACACCCTATTCGGAGCGAACCACCGTCGAAATTCTGAACTGCCAAATTCTCGAACCACTTACGTGTATTGGCAGGATCAAGTGCTTTTGCACGCTCAAGTATGTCAGCGAATATTTCTTCGGCTTCCGGAATTGCCACACCGCCGTCCTTTGTGAATCGATGTTCTATGCGAAAAGCAACTGCCCACGAGAACATCCGTGTTGAATGATTTCCATTTTGCCCTGCACAAATCTCACATGAGTTTACATTCAAAAAGTACAGGAGACGATAACCAAATCTTATCAAAACCGCTAAACTTGTCAAAGAAAAATTTGATATAAACGAAAACAGGGAATTACAAATTGCTGCATGTTCAAAAGAATAAATGAAAATTTTAATAACAACCGGGCTTGAATTTTGGTCAAATCCCGCTACAATCAACACTGAACAGTAACCATCTGGAAGCATAAAAGCAGATATTTATGTGAATTAGAATAAATCTTTATAAAAGGCAGACAACAATGGGAATTTTTACCAAAACAGCGGGATATTTCAAAGACAGGTTAGGAAAGACACGAGCCAAAATCAGTTCCTCACTCACTTCGGTATTAACCCTTGGCAGAAAAATTGACGAACAATTGCTCGATGAGCTTGAAGAAACGCTGATCAGCGACGATATCGGTGTCGAGACAACAGACAAACTCGTCTCCGAGCTGCGGGAGGCCTATCGCGACAAACAAATCGCCACCACCGACGATATTATACCGTTCCTTAAAGAGCACATCAGAAGCTACTGGCCGGACCGAGACAGGCAGTTACACCTTGCCCAGACCGGCCCGACCGTTATCCTTGTCGCCGGTGTAAACGGCACCGGCAAGACCACGAGCATCGCAAAACTCGCATATATATTCAACAAAAATAACAAAAAGGTCATTGTTGCCGCCTGTGACACATTCCGTGCCGCCGCTGTCGAGCAGTTGACGATCTGGGCCGAGCGAATCGGCGTACAAATCGTCAAGCACCAAACCGGCAGCGATCCGGCGGCCGTTGCCTTCGATGCCTGCGATGCGGCCCTCGCTAGGGGCACAGAAATCCTGATTCTCGACACTGCCGGCCGGCTGCACACTAAGAAGGACCTGATGCAGCAACTGACAAAAATCCGCGACGTTGTCGCCCGCAAAATCCCCGGAACCCCGAATGAAGTCCTGCTGGTTCTCGATGCCACAACCGGCCAGAATGCCATATCGCAGGCTAAATTATTCACCGAAGCGATAAATGTTACCGGCATATTCCTCGCCAAACTCGACGGCACAGCACGCGGCGGCATCGTCATCGCAATCAAAGACCAGCTCGATATCCCGGTAAAATTCGTTGGTTTAGGTGAAAAACCCGAAGATATCGCAGAATTCGATCCTTCTACATTCGTCGAAGCGCTGTTTAACTAATATTTTCACTGCAGACTGCTAACAGACAAATATTGAGAGAATAAAAATGACCAGCAATAATAATGTTCTTGCTCGCTTTATTATTTATACATTATCTGTATTCGGGTTTACAGCTTCACTCCCTATTATAATTGAATATGGTGATATCGTCATATTTTCCGAAAATGGAATTATCGAATGGATACAATTTATCCTGGTAATGCTTACAGCGTCGACACTTCTGCTATCTGCGAAAAAAAGTGTATATGGTTCACGCGAACTCTTATATATTCTCTCACTCGTAGCTCTGTTCGCGGCAATACGTGAGCTGGATAAGACACTTGATAAATCTTTTCCGATTCTCGGCTGGTCATTGCCGGCATTTCTTTGTGCTGTTGCTGCCGGTCTTATCTATTGGAAAAATCAAGATGCAGTTATTGTCCAGATGAACACCTTTATGGACACACGTGCATTTTCACTGCTATGGTGCGGATTTATAGTTGCGGTTCCATTTGCACAGTTGGTGGGACATGGAGCGTTTTTAAAATTACTTATGGGCGATGATTACATTAGCAATTACAAGCGAGTGATAGAAGAGTTGAGTGAACTGCTGGGGTATTTATTAATCTTCATCGGCAGTGTCGAGACCCTGCTTCAGCAAAAGGAAAAGGACCGCTCAAATGTGGTTAAAGAAATGGCGTAAGAAACAGGCGATCCTTAGGACGTCTCTAAAAAAGACGTATCTCTATCGTATCTGGGGACATAAGCTTTTTACAGACGTGCTTTGGAGGATTGACAAGAGATCCATTTCCGGCGGACTTGCTCTTGGGCTTTTTGTCGCTTTTACACCGACCATCCCCTTTCAGATGCTCCTGACGGTCTGTGGCGGGCTGTATTTCAGGGTCAACCTTCCAATTGCGTTGGCAGCATGCTGGGTAACGAATCCTCTCACTGCCGTGCCAATCTACACTGCCGCCTGGAGGCTCGGCAAGTATGTCGTGGAGAACGCCGCACCCGTAAAAGAAGCGTTTGAGGCATATAATATCGAAGGAAAAGCAACAAGGATTATTCAGCAGGGATTTTACCTTTGGACAGGCTCACTGATTTTCTCTTCGACCTCGGCTCTGAGCTCGAATTTGGCTATAAGGGCGATCTGGAAGTTAGCACATAAATCCGGACGCTCGAAAAAACAAAATAAACAGCCAAAGTTGACGGCGAGCAAGAAACAAACAGATAACACTTGATTACAAAATGAAGAAGAATGAAAATATTGGCCGCTAAAGCAATAAAAGCAGGTTTCATGCTGTTAGCCTGCGAACATATAATCATTTTATCCGGCACGATTCTTGCCGACGAAAAAATAGTGCCGTACCGGCCAAAAGCCGGCCCGCTGCTTTGGCCTTCGGAGCCTCCCAAGAATATCCCCTTCGAGAAATCCAAAGAGCTCACCTGGCGGAAGTTTGTCGTAACCTCCGTCAAGCCGGAAAATCAGAACATCGGCCTGTCTGAAATCGCAGTTTTCGGCCCTGAAGAATGAAAGGATATGTCTCAATAATGACTTCTTTGGTTGCAATGTTGAATAGAAAAATTTTCATATCTCTTTTGCTGGCAGCTTGTGTAGCCGCAAACACATCTTCAGAGCCAAAGCCTGTGCCGCGTATGCAGGTCATTCCTTTGCCATACGACCAGGCTTCGTTTCAGCGGAACGGAGTTGAATTAACGCGATATCACTTCGGGCAGGGATTGCATCGGCCATTTCTGTTCCCGATCATAGGCCCTTCGGGTAGGTCCCTGACGCGAATGGGGCATCCGCATGACCCGGAAACACACAACCATCATAATTCGATCTGGATATCACATAACGACGTCAACGGGATAAGCTTCTGGAGCGACAGCGGCAAAGGGAGTATTCGGCATAAACGCATCGTTAAGTTCGAAGACGCTGACGAGAACGCATTTATGGTCGCAGAGAATGAATGGGTCAACAACGACGGCAAAGTCCTGCTTCTGGAAACTCGTAGGATAACGGTATTACCGCTTGTGAACAATGAATGGCTGCTTACAATCGACATGGAATTCAAGGCTTTTAACAGAACCGTGACGCTCGGCAAAACTCCATTCGGAATGATCGGAGTACGAATGGCCAAGACCATCGGCGTCAATGATGGGGGCGGAAAAATTCGCAACTCCGAAGGAGCGGTAAACGAGAAAGAGATCCTTTGGAAAAAAGCCAAATGGGTCGATTACTCCGGTGCTGTCACAAATGATAAAATAGAGGGTATAACACTCTTCGACCATCCGGACAATCCGAACTACCCAACCTACTTTCACATCCGCAACGACGGCTGGATGGGGGCATCTATAACATTCGACTGTCCCAGGGAAATTCGGCCTGATGAACCATTAAAGCTTCGCTATGGTTTATACATCCACAACAATATGAAATTCAGCGAAGTTATCGAATCAGAGTGGAAGCAATTTACAACAATTCCCGCTGTAATTTCGGAGTAATCGTTAAGTTCGCTTTTCAGGTTTTGACTTTATGGATGTGGATGGAATTGGTAGTGCCAGCGGAACTTATTGGCTGGCCAGGCATAAGGATTATCATATCGCCGGCCTGTGCCCAGTTGTTATCCAATATGAGCTTATCAACCAGAGACGTAAACTGGCTGATATCTTCCGGGATCGGTTGACAACATGGTATAACCCCGTAATGCAGGCACATTTGCCGGCATGACCTTTCATCCGAACTCAGAGCAAGAATAGGAACATCGATACGTGTCTTGCTTAGAAAGCGGGCCGATGAACCGCTTTGCGACCAAACTGCAACAAGCTTTGCGTCGATATCCTCGACAATCTGCCCGACACTGCGAGCCATTGCCGCCGTGAGGAGCAACTCATCCGTTGTTATGCTCCTTGGGTGCGTACTGTCCAGCTTATCGAGATATGCTTCAGTTACCCTTGCTATTCGCTCGATTGTCTGTGCCGCTTTGACGGGATATTTACCGACTGCGGTTTCGCCTGAAAGCATAACTGCATCGGTAAAGTCCATGATAGCATTGGCGACATCCGATACCTCGGCACGCGTGGCGGTGGGGCTTTGGATCATGCTCTGCAGCATTTGCGTGGCAACGATAGCAGGTTTGCCGTAGTCCCGGCACATTTTTGTGATTCTTTTTTGAATCAATGGTACCTCGGCAAGATCCATCTCAACGCCGAGGTCTCCGCGGGCAACCAAGACAGCATCGCTTGCATCAACGATCGGCTCGAGATGTGCCAATGCCTGCGGTGTTTCAATCTTGGCTATAACCTTGATATCTGAGCCGGCCTTATGGATATATTCTTTCAACTGTTTTATCTCGTTGGCTGAACGTACGAAACTCAACGCAAGAAAATCCAGGTCACGTTCTATCGCCCAGTCAACACATTCCCAATCGAACTCGGTGATTGACGGCTTTCTTATCATAGTGTCGGGCAGGTTGATTCCCTTGTGGCTGTACAAAGGGCCGCCATCGACAACCTCACAGATTAAATTTTCGCCGTCTTGACCAACCACATTCAGCGTGATTTGACCGTCATCGATAAAGATTCTGTGGCCGATTTGAACGTCCTGATTGAAAAAATCGTAGTTCGTGCCGAAGCTGTGTGCCGTACCGGTTTGATTTCCCGGCGTAATGCAGACCTTATCACCGGCCTGAAGCATCTGCCCTTCCGGCTCAATGCTTCCGGTCCGTATCTTCGGGCCGCACAAATCGCCCAGCACTGCGGTCATTTGATGACGCCCGGAGCGGGCGGCATGCAGCGTTTCCAGCAATTTTTCATGCTCATCAAGCATGCCGTGCGAGAAGTTCAGGCGGAAAACATCGACGCCATTATCAATCATGGCCTCGATGATTCCCGTTTCCGCACATGCGGGACCGAGCGTAGCGATTATCTTGGTCTTTATCATTTCGGATATTCGACAGCAATTATTGCTAAAATAAATTAGATCTTCGGATAATTACCCAGATATTCGGTTTTTGGCAGCTCGCCAACCAGAGGCATCGCATATTCTATGAAGGCATCGGTTATGCCGTTGCCTTCGGCGTTAATAAATTCATCCGGCATCGATTTTGTTTTCTCGGCTACATTGCTCAACCCGGTACGGAACAATTCGACAGCGTAATCCTTCCCGTTGCTGGTACGTCTTATTGCCACTGACCCGTTGTCTTCCTTCATCGCGAACTGTACGGCATGGCGTCCGCACCAGCGTGCTTCTCGGACATCAACAGGAGATTGGATGCCGGGATAGCTTCTTTGCAAATAACCAAAAGTGTCCGCTCGAACACGTTTCTTTTTACCAATCTTACCTTTAACCTGATTCGCCAGATAGTCGGCCAGAGCTCCAGTGCCGGATAGTTGTACGTTACCGTGGGCATCGACTTCCGCCTGCTCGGCAAGTTTCTTTGCCCAGGTTACACCATCGGCATCACAAATTCCCTCGCTTACTGCGACAACGCACCGGCCCAGTTTTTCATAAACGCCTGCGACATCGCTCACGAACTTGTCCATTGGAACAGGTCTTTCCGGAACATAAACCAGATGAGGACCGTCATCTTCCCGCGTCTTGCCCAACACTGAAGCGGCAGTTAAAAAGCCGGCGTGTCTGCCCATAATCACGTCGATTTTCACGCCGGGCAGAGCACGGTTGTCAAGATCGTCGCCCATCAGAGCACAAGCCTCGAACTTCGCCGCTGTCCCGAAACCGGGGCAATGGTCGGTTACGAGCAGGTCGTTATCGACCGTCTTGGGGATATGAAACGCCCTGATATCAAAGTTCATCTCATCAGCCATTGTATTGAGTATATGGGCGGTATTTGCCGAATCGTTACCGCCGATATAAAAGAAGTATCTGATATTGCGTTTCTCAAAGACCTTGAGAATTCTTTCGCAATATTCTTTATCAGGTTTATCCCTACTGGTGCCGATAGCAGACGACGGCGAAGCAGCAACAATTTCCAGCGTTTCAGCCGATAGTTTATACAAATCTACAAATTCATCTTTGACCATCCCCGCTACGGCATGAATCGCTCCGTAGAGGTTTTCAATTTCCGGATGTTTTTTAGCTTCTTCGATAACGCCGACTAAAGAAGCATTTATTACGCCTGTCGGACCACCTGACTGCCCTACTACTGCATTTGCTTTGGGTGCACTTGCCATTT
>JAFGPJ010000059.1 GCA_016936275.1 Sedimentisphaerales bacterium | reverse complement strand
TTTTACTGCTCGCTACGATCCTGGAGTTTTTTAAGCTGCTTTCGGTGTACGATTCTGGCGGGCTGACCCATACGATTTACAATCGTGATTCCTTCGATGTGGTCGTATTCGTGCTGTAAGGCCCGCGCATAGAGTCCTTCGGCCTGTTCGGTGAATTCGTTGCCGTCGAGATCGGTCGCGGTCACTTCGCATTTTGTGTATCTTCGAATCTTCGTATATATACCCGGCACAGAAAGGCACCCCTCGTCGTTCGCTTCAAGCGCGCCACTAGGCGTAACCGTTGGATTCACATACGCTCTTACATTCTCTCTGCTGCCGTCGAGAGAGATAATAAAAAGCCGCAACGGCACACCCACCTGCGGAGCAGCCAGACCGACACCCTTGTTTTTAAGCATAATATCGATCATCTTATCCACGAGCTGACGGATATTATCATTGATTTCTTCGACCGGCTCGGCCCGTCCGCCCAAAACTCCAGCCGGGTAATGTGTAATCCGACATTTATCAATATCTATCATTTTTTCTACCCCGCGTCAGCAGACATAGCAATCTTATCAGTTTTGCAGCTCACTATTGGCCATCTAATTAACATTTCCTGTCCTATACTATAGTTCGTCGAATTCGTCGCCTTCGAATGTATTGCCGAGATAAGAATTTATAACAACTTCATTACGGATAATTTCAGATGGCGGGCCTGCTCCTATGACCCTGCCGTGGTCGATTATATAGGCTTTATCGACCACTTCAAGCGTCCTTTCGACATTATGGTCTGTCACGAGGATGCTCACGCCGGAAGCAACGAGCTGCCGGATCTCCTCCTGCAAATCCTGCACGGCGATAGGATCGACGCCGCTGAAAGGCTCATCCAGAAGAATCAGCGAAGGATTGGTTACCATGGCCCGGGCGATTTCGAGCTTTCTTCGCTCTCCGCCGGATAGGAATCTACCGTGGCTGTGGGCGACCTCCGTCAGCGCGAAACGCTCAATAAGCTCATCCGCTCTTTTGTGACGCTCGGCCCTGCCGATAGACATCGTTTCGAGAATCGCAAGGAGATTATCACGGACGCTGAGGCGCTGAAAGATACTCGGCTCCTGCGATAAATAGCCAATCCCCAGCCGGGCACGTTTATACATCGGCAGCCTCGTGATATCCCGGCCCTCAAAGAGCACTGAGCCGCTGTTAGGGGTAACCATCCCCATAATCATTCTGAATGAGGTAGTCTTGCCGGCCCCGTTTCGGCCCAAAAGCCCGACAATTGACTGCTGTTCAATCGTAATCGATACTTCATTGACAACGATTCGGCCAGAATACTTCTTGATCAGCCCGCAGGTTTCCAAAAGAATCATATCTGCCATTTTTGTGTCTCATATAGAATATTGCAATTCGGGCATTATAACAATACTAATCACTAAAGCAAACAAATAACACATCTTGTGAATCTCAGAGCAAGATATGAGAAAAGCTAATAAATATTCTGGTATTTTTGTGATTTTTCTGCTATTAAGTATTGTCTTAATATAAAAAGAGCTGTTTTTTTAATCAGGGACGTGTATGTTTGCAATATTAAGCGATATACATTCGAACATTGAAGCTTTAACTACGGTTCTGGCTGATATCAAGAAAAGGGGCATAAAGACGATTTATTGCCTTGGCGATGTGGTCGGCTACGGACCAAATCCAAAAGAATGTCTCGATCTGATTATCGAGAAGACCAAATGGTGCGTTCTGGGCAACCATGATTATGCGGTTTTTTATGAGCCGACAAACTTCAATTACGGTGCCGAGCAGGCGAGCTTCTGGACTCGAGAGGTTTTGGAATCGGAAGAAGAAAAGCAGCCTCGAGACAGACGCTGGAGTTTCTTAGGCAAGCTGCCGATGAGGCGAACGCTTAAAAGTAAAGAGGGGACAAGCTCGGTAACAATCGATTTTGTTCACGCATCTCCGAGAAGGCCGATCAACGAATATATCTTCCCTGACGATGTTTATACTAATCCGCTAAAAGTTCGGCTGCTGTTCGAGCGGGTTAAGCACATCTGTTTTGTAGGACATACTCATATGCCGGGCGTGTTTCTTGATGAGCCGGACTTCTATCTGCCGGCAGAGCTTAGTAACGTTTACCCGATTATCGAGACCGAAAAGGCGATTATCAATATCGGCTCCGTCGGACAACCAAGGGATAAGGACAATCGGGCAAGTTATGTTTACGTAAAAGATAATGAAGTGCATTTTGTACGGCTCGAATACGATTTCGAATCCACAATGAAAAAGATACTGGCAATCAAAGAATTAGACAACTTCCATGCAGAGCGACTACAGAACGGAAGATAATTGATTGTTAAAACAACCGCCACTATTTTCTGTGAAAGATAAGATATGCGATATTTGATTTTGGTTGTTGCCGGGTTTTGCATATTATGCGGCTGGCTCGTTGTCGAGTCCGGACTTTTTGACGATTCATCGCAAGCAGGACGCGGCATTATCCTCCTGCAGAATGTGGCTGGTAATCAAGAGGTGGAAACACCTGATGCGCCCGAATCCAATATCCAAAAATTAGAAGCAGTAGATTCGACCACCTTCGGCGCCGATAACGCACCAACCAGAACAATTACTTTAGGCTCGGTTGATCCCAGGAGCGGCTACAAATTTCAATTAGAATTAAGCTCCAAAGGCGCCGCTATCAAAAAAGCGCTTTTCAGCGAGTTCAAAGATCGTGATTACAAGAATCCCCAGCCATTAGTCATCATCTCGCCCATAAGGGAAAGGGACGGCAGCGAAATTCTGGCAATGGCCAGTACGAACTTTGTTTTTGTCCAGCGGCAATTACAACTGCCATTAAACAGGCTCGACTGGAAGAGTTTCGATGCCGAAACCACAAATAACGGCCCGCAAACTGCCCGTTTCGAAGCGATTATTAAACGTGAAGATACCGGTGATCCGGTTATGAAGCTGACCAAGATTTATAAAATCAGCCGGGACAGCTATCTTCTCGATTGCGATGTTACCATTGAAAATCTGGCAGCTACCGAGCAAAAAGTACGCTTTAATATGGCCGGCCCGAGCGGTCTTGGTAGAGAAGCTTTCAGGACCGATATGAGAAAAATCGTTGCCGCCTTTAGAAATTCGCAGGGCCAAATCAGCAGCGTCAAATTCGATAAGAAGAAGCTTTCCAGGGCCGGCAGTCCCGATGAAAGACAGCTTACACAGCCCGGCGGAAATTTCCTCTGGATTGCCGCTGTCAACAAGTATTTCGCGGCGATCCTCGTTCCGCGCCCGGACGAAGGCAAAGACTATTGCGACTGGATAACAAACAAAACAGGCCGGTTTTACAATCCTGATGGAGACGTTAAAGCCGACAACGGCGACGAGATGTTAGGCGTGGATTTAACAGCAGCTTCAAGCACTTTGGCAGCAACCGGTCAGGCCGACAGTTCGAAGACATATAACTTTCAGCTCTACCTCGGGCCCAAGGATAAGAGTCTTTTCGATAAAAACGAAATGTACAAAAATCTCGGTTTTCTCCAAACGATAGATTTTATGGGCTGCTGCTGTCCGGAAAGGATTATCAGCCCGCTGGCGTTCGGGATACTGGCGTTAATGAAATGGATGCATGGCTTCTGGCCACACAACTACGGCATCGTCATTATCATATTGGTTTTCCTGATGCGGCTGGTCATGCATCCGATCACCAAAAAGAGCCAGGTCTCGATGAGCAAGATGAGCACGCTGGCCCCGAAGGCCGAAGAGATAAAGAAAAAGTACGCCAACAATAAAACCGAGATGAACAAGCAGATGATGGCGCTTTACCGGGAGCAGGGAGCATCACCGATTATGGGCTTTCTGCCGATGCTGGTGCAGATGCCCATTTGGATTGCCCTGTGGAGTGCCGTTTACGCCAGCATCGATTTGCGAGGCGCCGCGTTTCTGCCGTTTTGGATTACCGACCTTTCGGTGCCGGATGCTTTGGTCAGATTCTCGACGGTGACCGTGCCCCTGTTAGGCTGGAAGATACAATCGCTTAATCTGCTGCCTATTCTAATGGGCGTAGCGTTTTACCTGCAACAGCAACTTATGCCGACCCAAGCAGCCGCATCGACGAATCCACAAATGGCCCAGCAGCAGAAAATGATGAAGATCATGATGCCATTACTTTTCCCGCTGATGCTCTACACAGCCCCGTCTGGCGTTAATCTGTATATTATGGCAAGCACCTTCGCCGGCGTCATCGAACAGCACGTAATTCGCAAGCACATCCAGAAAAAAAAAGAAGCTGAGTCCAAGGGATTGGTCGCCGCAACGAGCAAAACTGGCGGAAAAGTAAAAAAGAAGAAACCTAAGCCGTTCTTTAAAACGTAACTGGTGAATATGTACGAACTACATGACACCATCGTTGCCGTTAGCTCTCCGACTTCAGATCAAAGAGTAATCGTTCGCATTACCGGACCGGATACACTTGATATTTGCAGGCAAATGTTCAGCCTCCAAGCTAAGGCAAGTTCTACCCTGCTGTCCGGTTATCTAATTATAGATGACGAACTTAAAATCAATGCACAATTGTATTTATTCATAGCTCCTCATTCGTATACTGGAGAAGATGTTGCCGAGATTCATATTTATACGAATTCCGCCGTAACCGAGACCCTGCTGAGTAATCTGTTTGAAAAAGGTCTTCGGATGGCCGAGCCAGGCGAATTCACCGCCAGAGCATATCTAAACGGCAAGCTCGACCTTGCACAGGCCGAGGCCGTCAATGAGATAATCGTCAGTTCCAACAAATATCAGCTCGCAGCCGCCGAGAAGCTGCTGGACGGACGATTGGGAGAAATGACCTCAAAGCTGCGTGCAGACCTGATGGATTTACTCAGCCTCATCGAAGCAGGTCTGGATTTCAGCGGCGATGATATCGAATTTATCGCCCGAGACGAAGCGGTTAAGAGGCTTATCGTGATAAAGGAACAGCTTGATCATCTGCTTTCAGGCAGTATTCGTTACGAATCGGTAATCGACCTTCCGGCCGTTGGAATCGCCGGCGCTCCTAACGCGGGAAAAAGCAGCCTGCTCAATAAGCTGCTCGGCAAAGAAAGAAGTATCGTATCAAACCAGCATAAAACTACTCGTGATGTCCTGACAGGCGTCTGTACATTACCGCATTACAGGTGTGTCCTGTTCGATTGTGCAGGTCTCCTGACAGAAGCTGAGGACATTCTTGATGAACTCGCACAACAGGCAGCTATTGAGGCACTTAAAAACAGCAATGTAGTCATATTCTGTGCTGACATATCGAAAAATGACTGGAATGAGGATATCGCTATTCGAAAACTCATCGAACCTAAAATTCTTGTGCCGATAGCAACAAAATGTGATTTGATATCAAATGAATCTTTGCCTGAACGTCTTTCCGCATTGAACGAATCATTTAGCACTGATTTCCTGCTCACTTCCACAAAGACCGGCGACGGGATGGAATTGCTTCGACAGACAATCGACGGCAAATTGACTGAGAAATTAGGCGTTCCACAAACCAGTGGCGTCGTCCTTACGGCCCGGCACAGAAAAGCTGTTACTGAGGCGATTGAGCAGATCAACGAATCCATCATTGAATTACATGCCGACAACGACGAGGTCGTTGTAATGATGCTCCGTGCCGCCTATCAGGCTGTCAGCGACATCGAGCAACACGGGACAGCACATATCGACGAGCAGATATTAGGGCAGATATTCAGCCGGTTTTGTATTGGCAAGTAAGTGCTTGTGAGCACAGCGGAAGAATGCAAAAATCGAGTTGCTCGTTCCATTGATTTTGTTATTATTAATACCCAAGTTTGACTAACAGCAAAAATCTTTTTTCCTTTGGAGCATGATCAAATATGAATCTACAAAGATTAGTTACCATGATTGTGTGTTTGGGCCTGACATTAAACGCTGCGGTTTTTAGCCATGAAGAATTGAGTGTCTTGCCTGAAAAGATCGATAACATCCTGCCGGCTGATATGATGAGTCATTACCTGCGCCGGCTTGCCGGACAGAAATTCGAGGATTGGAAAGCGCAATACGAGCAGCGCAAAACTCCTGAGCAGATAGCCGAATATCAGAAACGTCTTCGCGATAAATTCATCGAAGCAATCGGCGGCCTGCCCGAGCGCTCCCCGCTGAACCCTCAAGTCACCGGCATCATTTCGCGCGACGGCTATCGCGTCGAAAAGATCACATTTGAAAGCCAACCAAAGCATTACGTCAGCGCCCTTTTGTTTTTACCTGATGGCGATAAATACGAGCCCCCTTATCCTGGCGTGCTGGTGCCATGCGGCCACAGCGCCAACGGCAAGGCCCACAATGAGTACCAGACGATGGGAGCGCTTCTTGCCCTCAATGGAATGGCCGGGCTGGTTTTCGATCCTATTGACCAGGGCGAACGAAGTCAGATGCCTTCGCAATTGCCCAGACTTGCTGGCACAAGAGCGCACACGATGCTCGGCATCGGCAGCATTTTGCTCGGCCGCAACACAGCACGATTTGAAATATGGGACGGCATGCGGGCCATCGATTACCTGCAGTCACGACCCGAAGTCGATCCCAAGCGAATCGGCTGCACGGGCAACAGCGGCGGAGGCACGCAGACGTCATACCTGATGTCGCTGGATGAGCGGATTGTTGCCGCGTCGCCGAGCTGCTATATAACCGGCTTCAAGCGATTGCTGGACACAATCGGCCCGCAGGACGCAGAGCAGAATATCTACGGCCAGCTCGCATTCGGTATGGACCACGCTGATTACCTGATGATGCAAGCCCCAATGCCGATTTTGATCTGTGCCGCGACGGAGGATTTCTTTGATATAACAGGGGTGTGGAATTCGTTCCGCTATGCCAAAAGGCTATACACGCGTATGGAGTTACCCGAACGTATTGACTTGCTGGAAAACGACGCAGGGCACAATTACAATCGGCTCCAGCGGCAGGGTGTCGTGCGGTGGATGTCTCGATGGCTGCTTAATAAAGATGTGCCGATTACCGAGCCGGAAATCAAACTGCTCAGCGATGAGGAAGTCCAATGCGCTCCGGGCGGCCAGGTTATGAACATCGACGGCGCAAGATCAACGTATGACCTGAACAGAGATTTCGAAAAAGACCTTGCCGGCCGACGTAAAAAGATGTGCGCAAATAAAGGCCGTGCCGAGCTGATGGACGAAGTACGCAGGATTGCCGGTATACGCAAGCTCTCGGAACTCCCAGAACCCAAAATCACAAGGTCAGGAACAGTTGAGCGGGACGGCTATCAGGTTAAGAAGATAATTTTAACACCGGCCGATGGTATCTACCTGCCGGCGTTAATATTTGTCCCCGCTAAGAATACAGAACAGCCCACCGTTTTATATATTAACGAACATGGCAAAGCCAAAGATGTCGCTCCAGGCGGGCCGATTGAGGCGATAGTCAAAGCAGGCAGGTGCGTGCTGGCCGTTGATTTGCGAGGCACTGGAGAAACCCAGCAGGGCAAACAGGGACAATTAAGTGGAGCCACCGGGTCGGATTGGAAGGACGTTTTTATAGCATATTTGCTCGGACGCTCCTACGTCGGTATGCGAGCCGAAGACATACTGGTTTGTGCACGTTTTCTGCAACAGGAACAAAAAGGTCCCGTTGAGTTAATCGCCGCCGGCAACGTCTCTATCCCTGCGCTTCATGCCGCGGCTCTTGAACCGGAGCTCTTCGGTTCGGTCAAGCTAACAGGTATGCTAAGCTCATGGTCGAACATTATTGAGCTTGGCCTCTCGAACAATCAGCAGGTTAACGCTGTGCATGGAGCATTGAAGATATACGACCTTCCCGATCTGTCCGCAAGAATCGGTGATAAGTTGATTAATAAAGAACCACTGGATGCCCTGGGGAAACCTGAACAGAAAAAAACAGAAGCCCCATAATAAACAAACAAGTCGGGGCAGGCCGCATAATTTTGGGCCCGCACTCCGGCTTTTTGCACTTTTTATATTCCAATCGGCCTGTCTGGGAGCCGGCGGAAAAGTCAAAACTGTCAGTGTTTCAGTTTTTATATTTCAATTAGCTATCTTTCGCCTCGAATTCAGCGTCGATTACATCATCGGGCTTTTTCCTCCGAACTTCTTCCTCGGGAGGAGGTGTATGCGAGGCCCCACCAGCCGAAGCCGAAGCGGCCTGCTTTTTGGCTGCCTCTTCATAAAGGACCTTGCCCAATTCCTGACCGGCGGCGCCAAGATTATCGATCGCCTTCTTTATCGCGTCGGCATTTTCGCCCTTGATTGCTTCTTTTAGATTGTTGACCGCACTTTCAATATTGCCGCGGGTCTCGGCAGAGACTTTATCGCCATGCTCTTTGAGCGTTTTTTCCGTCGAATAGATTAACTGGTCCGCCTGGTTCTTCATGTCCACTACTTCTCTTTTCTTTTTATCTTCCTCGGCGTGCGATTCGGCCTCCTTGGTCATCCTTTCAACTTCTTCGTCGCTCAGACCCGAACTGGATTTGATCTCAATCGACTGTTGCTTGCCGGTCCCAAGGTCCTTGGCCGATACGTTCAGAATACCGTTTGCATCGATATCAAAGGCCACCTCAATCTGTGGAACGCCCCGCGGCGCCGGCGGCAAATCAGTAAGCTGAAACCTGCCGAGAGTGCGGTTGTCCCTGGCGAATTCCCGCTCACCCTGCAGAACGTGGATGTCAACGGTCGTCTGGCTGTCGGCTGCGGTCGAGAATATCTCTTTCTTGCTGGTCGGGATCGTGGTATTATGCTCGATCAATCTGGTCATTACGCCCCCCAATGTCTCAACGCCCAGCGAAAGCGGCGTAACGTCCAGCAGCAAAATATCCTTAACACCGGCGTCACCGGCAAGGACTGCCCCCTGGATGGCCGCTCCGACCGCAACGACTTCATCCGGATTGATGCTCTTGTTCGGCTCTTTGCCGAATATGTCTTTGGCGATTTGCTGGACTCTCGGAATTCTTGTCGAACCACCGACGAGCAGCACCTCTGCAATATCACCGGGTTTGAGCTTCGCATCATCGATCGCTTTGTAACACGGAGTTTTAAGCCGTTCGAAGATAGGCTCTACGAGCGATTCGAACTTGCTGCGGGTGATGGTAATCTGCAAATGCTTCGGCCCAGAGGCATCGGCGGTGATAAACGGCAAATTGACCGTACTTTCAACCTGCGTGCTCAGCTCGCACTTTGCTTTTTCGGCCGCCTCTTTAAGACGCTGATGGGCCATTGCATCTTTCCGAAGATCGATGCCTTCGGTCTTTTTGAACTCATCAGCCAGATAATTAATCAGCACGGCGTCCAAATCGTCGCCGCCCAGGTGCGTATCGCCGTTCGTACTAAGAACCTCGAATACATTATCGCCGATATCGAGTATCGAAATATCGAATGTTCCGCCGCCGAAGTCGAAGACGGCGACCTTTTCGTTCTTTTTCTTCTCAAGCCCGTACGCAAGCGCCGCCGCAGTCGGCTCATTGATGATCCGCTCGACTTCAAGCCCCGCTATCTTGCCGGCGTCCTTGGTGGCCTGGCGCTGCGAATCGTTAAAGTACGCCGGAACGGTAATCACGGCGTTTGTTACCTTCTCACCCAGGTAATCCTCCGCCGTCTTCTTTAAGTCCTGCAAAATCATTGCCGAAATTTCAGGCGGAGTATATTCCTTGCCCCGGACTTTAACCTTCACCAGCTCATCCGAAGCCCCGGTGATTTTATACGGCACAATCTTCTCTTCCGACGAGACCTCGTTATGACGCCGGCCCATAAAACGCTTGATGGAAAACACGGTATTTTCCGGATTTGTGACCTGCTGATGGCGTGCAATCTGCCCGACAAGTCTTTCGCCCTTATCTGTAAAACCGACTACCGAAGGAGTAAGCCGGGACCCGGAAGAATTAATCAGCACCTTCGGTGCCGAGCCTTCCATCACGGCTACCACAGAATTGGTCGTTCCCAGGTCTATTCCAATTATTTTAGCCATAATCATATTCCTTTCGTAATAGTTTTATACCTCATGGTCTTTATGTGCAAAAAACGTGCCAAAGAAATGATTATGCCGGTCGAAGTCACTTAAATCACCTTATCACAAGAATTTAGCTTTTTCCACCCGTCTTTAAGCAAACTCCCAATTGCCAATTTTTGTGCCATTTTGGCAGTTTAACCGAATCCGAATAACAGACTACAAAATCATTTTACAAAAAAGTCCTATATTTTCTTGACAAAACCACTGTAACTCCATAAATTATCCTTTGTAGGAGAAAAATCCGGAAGACGTGGCTTTGGCTGAGAATTAACCAAACGGCTTGTATCGCGATGTTTATATACTTAAACCATCATTACCGATTTAGGGCGATATTTATCTGCATTGTCAGGATTCTCAATCTTATCCGTAGAAAAACACAAATTTTTTAGATTTTTTTGGATTGCGCGCAGTATCGCATTTTTTAGCCGGTTTATATAGCGGAGCTCTATTGGTGAGCAAATAGTTAAATAGCTCTTCTAATAATATCGCCCAAAATAGGCAGAAAGAGTGGTTTAGCATGGATATTGTTGAATAGCAACAGAACGAAGTTAGTAATGGTTGGGATTTTCGCTGACGTTTTGTTTTATCAAGCGCAGGGAATACGAAGGTGAAATTCACCGCCATAATCGGTCCGGCGGATATGGTAATTTCAACTTACCGATAACGGCACACACCGTGTGTACTATGAAATATCAACAGTTTATGAAAGGACAGAGAAATGTTAACAAAAAGCAGGAATCTAATAGGAGCAATATTGTTAATGGTATTGGCATTACAAGCGGTCGCAGATGCACAAGCATATCTCGAGATGTACGGTCTAAGCTGCACCGTAAACGGCCGGTGGATGACCTTTTCCTTTACAATCGAAAATCCAACAAATTATACCGCATGGTATCCTGGGTGCTATGTGTACATTGATGGAGAGAATATCGGGGGATCTAGCTTCCTCATGGATCATATAGATGCACATCGGTCACAAGGCATCACCTTTCCGACTTGGTATATTCCCCCCTGGGTCCAAGTTGGCGATCACACCCTTGAAGTTGTGGTATTCCCAGGTGATGACTCGGATTCGGTAACAATAACAGTCACAACACCGCCCCCGCCTGAGGCTCCAACCGTGGTCACTCAATCGGCAACAGATATTGGTCAGACCTCAGCAACGCTTCATGGCAGTATTAACAACGACGGCGGGGAGACCTGCGAAACTCGATTCGCATATCGCCCTGAGGGCACTGGTTCATGGTCCGACACCGGATGGAACAGTGGTTATTCCACAGGCCAAAGCTTCGACGCTCAGATTAATGATTTGACACCGGGCACTACATACGAGTTTCGGGCCGAGGCCAGAAACTCGACAGGTACAGACTCCGGCAGCACATTAGAGTTCACAACAGAACAACCGGACATCGAATTTCCTACTGTAACTACTCTTGGAGCCACAGACATTGGTCAGACATTTGCAACGCTTAACGGCAGAATTGATAATGATGGAGGGGAGTCCTGTGATACTCAATTCAGGATTGTCGATATTCGTACTGGTTCCATGTCCGACACCGGATGGAACAGTGGTTATTCCACAGGCCAAAGCTTCGACACTCAGATTAGTGGTTTGACGCCTGATACATTCTACGATGTTCTGGCCATGGCAAGAAATTCCAAAGGAGAAGTTGAAGGTTTTATAGTAACATTCACAACACTTCCGCCGGACGTTCCAACTCTGAGTGTAAATACTCTCGCTGCCACAGATGTTGGTTCGACCTCAGCCACACTTCACGGCATACTTGTTGGAGACGATGGGTTGGACTGTCAGGGCTGGTTCCAATATCGTCCCGTGGGCGGCACTGAGTTTGTCAAAACTGAAAAGACCGGAAACCTTCGCGCAGGAGATAAATTCAGCAAATCAATCGATGGCTTGACACCAAATACAACTTATTCGTTTATGGCCTATGCCGAAAATTCAGTAAATTTAGATGATGGTGGTACGTATTTGCAATTCACAACATCTCCACCGGAGATTAAAGCTCCGAGTGTGCTCACCAGAGGAGCGATTAATGTGGAAAAGACTTCCGCTGAGCTTGTCGGCAGGATTGCAGATGACGGCGGGGAGCCATGTCAGTACTGGTTTGTATATCGGCCTGTAGACAGCACTCAATGGCAGGAGACTGCCGTCAATAAAGCTGGTGGTTTGAATGGCGAGTATTATGAGCAGGACACGGCAAATCCGTGGCAAAATTTACTGATGGAGCGATTAGATCCTTCAGTCGATTTCGATTGGGGGGACAGCTCGCCGGATCCGGCAGTACCCGCGGACAATTTCATGGTGAGGTGGACGGGCCAGGTTGAAGCGCCGGCCACAGCAACCTATACTTTCCATACTCAATCGGACGACGGTGTTCGTTTGTGGGTAAATAACGTACAGCTTATCGACAACTGGACGGACCATGCAAATGCCCATGACAGTGGGGATATTGACCTAACGGCCGGGCAGAAATACGATATTCGACTGGAATTCTATGAGAATGGCGGAGATGCCGTTTGTCAACTATCCTGGTCAACTCCGAGAATGGCCCGAGCCGCCATCCCAAGCCAGTATCTTTGGTCAGGTGCAAACCAAGCGAATCCCACGGGTGGTACAGGTACCAATTTCACTAAAGTAATCAGTGATCTGACACCGGGTACAACGTATGAATTTCAAGCCCGGGCCATGAATTCAGCAGGCACAGGCGAAGGAGATAATCAAACCTTCACAACATTACCGGAAGGTTTTCCACCTGTTGTGGTTACCAGGTCAGCTACGGAAGAGGAATATACTTCCGCCAGACTTTCCGGGAGGATTGAAAATGACGGCGGACTGGCCTGTCAAACACGGTTTCAGTATCGCCGTCAGGGAAGTGAAGATTGCCAGATTAGTTTCGAATATTGCCTTGCCGGCAGCAGCAACTGGCAGGATATTGGCCAGGAAGTGGTTTTATCCGAAGACCAGAATTTCAGCTCAACGATCTCTGGTCTGATGGCCGGCACAACATACGAGTTCAGGACAGTCGCCGGCAATTCGGCAGGCACAATATACGGAAATGCCGACTCTTTCACCACAAACCATGCAGGGCCTGGCGTTGTAGAACCAACTGTAAGCACCCTCGAGGCTGCTGGTACAGGTGGGACCTCAGCCACTCTTAACGGCAAAATTGGTAATGACGGTGGAGAAGCTTGCCAAACTCGCTTCGAATATCGAGTTTTGGGAAGTGATAGCTGGCAAACTACCGGCAATGGCAGGGGTTATGCCACAGGCCAAAAGTTCAGCGCATCAAAACATGACTTAGCATCTTACACAACCTACGAGTTCAGGGCCGTTGCCGACAATTCGGCAGGAACAAGCTATGGCGATATTTGTCAATTTACCACGGGATCTGAGGTTACAGAACCTCAGGTTACAGCACCAGGTGTCAGCACTCTCCCGGCTGCCGTTACAGGCGGAACCTCTGCTACTCTTCACGGCAGAATTGATAATGATGGAGGAGAAGAATGTGTTACTCGTTTCGAATATAGCATTGCGGGAAGTGGTAACTGGGAATATATCGGCGGAGGCGGGGGTTATTCCACGGGCCAGAACTTCAGCGCATCGGTCTGGGGCTTGATACCCGGCACAACCTATGAGTTCAGGGCCGTTGCCGGCAATCCGGCAGGAACAAGCTTTGGCAGTACCGAGCAGTTCACCCCGAATCCCGCAGGGCCCCAGGTTATTGCACCAAGCGTAATCACTCTGCCGGCTAGTGATATAGGTGAGACCTCCGTCACCCTTAACGGCAGAATTAATAATGAAGGCGGATTTGACTGGCAGTTTACTCCATTATCCAACGGCCGGTCAATCTGGGTAGAGAATATATCCACAGGAGGCAACTTCAGTGCAATGGTTACGGACCTAATCCCGGGTACCTTATATGAGTTTCGGGCCGAGGCCAGAAATTCTGCTGGCGAGTGCCAGGGCCTTATTCAACCATTTATTACACCCGCTCTTCCTTCTTCTCCGGATGTGATTACTGAGCCGGCCAACGATGTAAAAGAAACGTCAGCAACTCTCAACGGCAGGATTTCAGACGACGGCGGCGATGCCTGCGAGTATTCGTTTTTATATCGCCCTGAGGGCAGTAATAACTGGAAAGACACCAGTTGGACCGAAAGTGCGCTAACAGGAGACAGCTTCAGCGTATTAGCTGACAATCTTATCCCGAACACAACCTATGAGTTTATGGCCCTGGCCAAAAATTATTCAGGCGTTGATGAGGGTAGTATTCTAACCTTTATAACGTCCGACGGGGTAATCGTCCAACAAGGTGAATTTGTCGTCCTTCACGTAGATGACAATGCGCTTAACGATCCGGGTCCCGGCAACATGGCAATCAGTGATCCGGATGAAGACGGCAGCCTGATACACCCCTTTGACAGTATCCAGAAAGCTATAGACGTTGCTGTCAATGGATGGAAGGTGGTTGTTATGCCCGGAGTATATACTGAGAACATCGACTTCAAAGCAAAGTCTATCGAAGTGTCCAGCTCCGAACCGAATGGACTGGGGATAATTTCTCAAACTATCATTGACGGCTGTAGCACGGGTCCTACCGTGAGTTTTCTGAATGGTGAAGATCCCAACAGTATTCTGACAGGCTTTACCATAACCGGCGGCCTGGATGATTTGGGCGGTGGTATTCGCTGCGATAAAAGTGCTCCCACAATCCGCCGCTGTCTGATCGTAGGTAACCAGGCGATGCAGAACGGCGGCGGTATTTACTGCAATCAGAGCCAGGCATACTTTGAAAACTGCACAATAAGCGAAAACTATGCTCGTAACAATGGAGGTGGTCTCTATTGTAACGGTAGCCAGATCACCTTGGTCAATAGTATCGTATGGGCTAATATACCGGATCAAATATATGTTATCCCTGGTCAGAAATATCAATCACCAATAGTATCTTATTGTGATATTGACGGCAACTGGCCCGGTACGGAAAACCTGAGCGTAGATCCTTGTTTCGTTGAGCCGGGCATCTGGATGGATGTAGATTATCCTGATGCCGGCAACAATCTGCCGATCTATTTCCGCGGTGACTACCACCTGCTCTCCGCTTCGGGTCGTTACGATGCATCCGGCGAGACATGGCGTCAGGATATTGTTACCAGTGCGTGCATAGATGCCGGTGATCCCGTCTCTGACTGGACTTTGGAAACTTCACCCAATGGTGGACGGATTAACCTGGGCATATACGGCGGCACACTTGAGGCAAGTAGAACCGCTATTAAAAAACCTGTCGACGCGGCGGAGATTATCCATGGATTTAGTTTAGAGACCGATCCGGACTGGATTATGGACGGCAACTGGCAATTCGGCGCTCCCCAGGGTAAAGGGGGCAGAGACGATGGCAATCCCGATCCGGTCTCAGGTTACACTGGAAACAATGTTTACGGTGTAAATCTTGCCGGTGACTACTCAATCATTGTAGGTGGACCGTATTATCTGACAGCCGGTCCGTTTGACTGCACCGGATTCAACAACGTGACATTATGCTATTCGCGTTGGCTCAATAGTGATACATTGCCGTATATATCCAATACAGTTGAGGTTTCCACAAACGGCACAAACTGGACTATTGTCTGGGATTCAATGGAAACAGCGCTCACGGATATCGAATGGCAGACCATAGAGCATGATATCAGCCAGGTGGCCGATGGTCAGCCAGCTGTACTCATCCGTTGGGGCTATGCCGTCTTACATAGCGGAGCTTACTCTTGCTCGGGCTGGAATATAGATGATATCGAATTGAAAGGTATGCCATAGCAAAGTAATAAATATTGACAGCGAGTTAAAGCTCCTGTTCAACTGTTGGCTTACTCGTGAAAAGCAATTACCACAAAGAGCTGGCTGGAGTGGCACCTCCAGCCAGTTTTTTTGTATTTACGACAAAGCTCTGAGCACGAAAGAAATCGTAGCCCTGGTCTAATAGTGTCTATAATAAACTCACCATATTAAGCCAATAACCATGGCAGGCAGAATAGTCTCAACTCTTGCGGGGGTCTTGCTGGTTCAGGGCTGAGCGGATGATTTGCGCCCGCAGGGCGTCTCTGTGAGTGGAATCGAGCGGTTTTCCGTAGTTTATCTGCAGGTGTGCCGGCAGGGTCAGCATGAACAGTCGATTTATCGTGGCGATGGAAAGCGGGGAAGCTTTGTCCGGGTCGTCGCCGGAGCCGCAGAGCGCGCGAAGCCTTTCTATCGCTGGAGTTGAAGCACCCATGTGCTGGTGCATGTTGATGCCCAATCGCAGGTGGCTCAGCAGAAACAATGCCTCCTGCGAGCTGATAAGATGGGCGTTCTGCAGCAGGGCCATAGCGCGGGAGATTTTATCGTCGAGGACGTCGGACTGCTTGGAAAGCAAATGCGACCTGGCGGCATTTTCATATTCTATGATTTCGGGAATGATGGTCTTTTCGAATCGCGAGACGATATCCGATTCCGAAACACCAAGCGTCGCCTGGTTGGACAATTGATAAAGGTCGCTGGCCGCCTCGGTCCCTTCGCCGAAAAGCCCGCGCACGGCAAGATTCAAATCCTTTGCCGCGTTGAAGAACTTTTCGATCTGTTCGGTTATTTTCAAAGCGGGAAGATGCAGCATTACCGAGACCCTGATTCCGGTGCCGACGTTCGTCGGGCAGGCCGTCAGGTAGCCGTAACGAGGACTGAAGGCGAAATCTACCTTTTTCTCTATCATATCGTCAATGCGGTTTATCTGCTCTGCACATTGGGAAATCTGGCAGCCCGCTTTCAGCACCTGGATTCGCAGATGATCCTCTTCGTTAATCATCGCGGTGAAGAATTCCCGCTCTGCGATTACGACACCTCGCGGGCCTTTGCCGAAAGCATGGTGCCGGCTGATAAGATGCCGTTCCACAAGAAAATACTTGTTAAGGGTCGGGGCATCATTCACGCTGACATAGAAGACTTTATCGCCAAGGTCGAGCGACATCATAATGTCTCTGAGCTTGTCGAGTATTTCCGATTTCTCTTTATCGGAGCAGCGGCTCAGGAATTTGTAGCCGGCAAGATTCCTGGCCAGGCGGATCCGTGATGATATTACGATATCGGCCATCGGCCCGGAGCCGTCGAACCATTCATTTATATCGTTGCTTATGTCGGTCAATTTCATGTTCGTATCGCGTATCGTTTTTAGTGTTGTTCTTTTTCGCTTTGTTTTATCTTGTCCCGCAGTTTAGCAGCCAGCTCGTAATCTTCGCTTTGCACCGCCGCATCCAGTTGTTGACGCAGATTCAGCAGCTCCATCTGTTTTTTCGCGTCACGTGGTGTCTTCAACGGGATTTTGCCGCAGTGAGCCGTTTTGCCATCGTGCGCTTTTTCGATAAGGGACAGAAGCGTTTTCTCAAAAACCTCATAATCGCCGGGACAGCCGAGAACGCCTTCCTTGCGGAATTGCGCCAGAGTAAAGCCGCAATGCGGACAGGCAAGACTCTGCTCGGAAGAACCGGAAAGCTCATCATCCGAAGGCTGGACGGCCAGCAGATTGCTGAGCAGCTCGTTGATCGGGATATGACTCTTGACAGCAATGTCCTGCTCGACGGCACATTGCTCACAGATGTGCATTTCCGTGCGCACCCCATCGGCGATTTCCGTCAGGTGAATCGTCGCATCGTTCTTGTTACAAATCTGACACCGCATAATTTATTTTTGTTTCTTGAATAATTGCCTCTTCATACATGCTGTTAAAAGCATCCTTCCAGAGCGGTTCAATCACCACTATCTATTATTATAACAACAAAAGCGTATTGCACAATATGTATCAAGATGAAAACACCGGAATCCGGCAAAAAATAATCGACATATTCAAAGACTCACTCAAGAACGAATTTTTTATTTCCGGAACGTTGCCGAGCAGCCCGGCTCCTCCACAACCCGGACATTTTGCAATTTTACGCCTTCGGGCAGCTCGATTAGCAGTTTTTCATAGATATATTTCGCAACGTTCTCGGCAGATGGATTATTCTGCTGAAAATAGCCGATACTATCCAACGCCTTATTATTAAATCCGGCAATGGCTTTATCAATCATTGCCTGAAGCTCCCGGAAGTCCATCACAACTCCCATATTATTGAGCTTTTCACTGCTGAGATTAGCGGCAACCACCCAGTCATGAAAGTGAACGGGCTCTTTTGAGCCGTCCGGCATGATCAATTGATGCGAAGCCTGAAAGTGTCTTTCTACACTGATTGAAAACATCTTTACAAATCCGAAAATCGGATATCCAGCATGATTTTACCCCTTAAGACGCTGTTTCAAACGTTTCTGGATGCTTTTCGGAATCAAATTTGACAAATCTCCGCCCAATGAAGCAACCTCGCGAATCAAGGTCGAGCTTGTGAAGCCGTATTGTTCGCTGGTCATGATAAAAATCGTTTCTATGCCGGCCACGGCCCGGTTGGTCATGGCAAGCTGGAATTCATATTGAACATCGGTAAGGCTTCGCAGGCCGCGAAGGATTACATCAGCCTTCTTCCCGGCGGCGTATTCGACCGTCAGCCCTTCGAAACTTTCCACTGAAACGCCCGGCATCTTTCGCTGGTCGATCAGTTCGGCTATCATCTCCACACGCTCTTCAGGCGTAAAAAGCTGGTTTTTGACCGGACTACGACCCACCGCGATTATCAGCTCATCGAAGAGCTTGATGCCTCGTTCGATCACATCCAGATGCCCGTTCGTAATCGGATCGAACGAGCCGGGGAAAATCGCCCTGACATTCTTCTTTTTCATAAATTTAACCTTGCTTCAAGAATCCGGGAATTAACTCTGCTTCATAGTTCAATATTAGCAGTATATTAAGCAATTCCCGATCGATAATCAATCATGATTTTTAAGCCACTGGTCAAGCCAGGCGATTACGGTTTCGTGCCAGAGGATTGAATTTGCCGGCTTGAGGACCCAGTGGTTTTCGTCAGGGAAATAAAGCAGCTTGCTTGGAATTTCCCGCCGTTGAAGGGCATTGAACGTTCCCAGACCCTGCGTATCGGCAACGCGAAAATCCTGCCCTCCGTGGATTACGAGCATGGGCGTTTTCCAGTTCTTGACGAAATTGACCGGATTATGTTTCTCGTAGCTTTCAGGATTGTCCCAGGGCGTGCCGAGATGGTCCCATTCAGGGAACCACAATTCTTCGGTGTCGTAATAAGCCATTCGCTCACAGAGGTTGCCGTCGTGGTTGACAAGGCAGCGGAAGCGGTCGGGCCAGTTGCCTGCAATCCAGTTTATCATATAGCCGCCAAACGATGCTCCCAAGGCCCCTACCCTCTCACCATCCATCCAGGGATAACGCTCCAAAGCCGCCGCCAGCCCCTTCTGCAAATCATCCAAGGGCTTGCCGCCCCAGTCGCCGCGGATCGAATCACAAAAGCCCTGTCCATAACCGGTCGAACCGTGGAAATCGACCATCACAGCAGCATAGCCGGCCCCGGCATAGGTCTGAGGATTCCAGCGATAATGGAAAGAGTTGCCGAAAGAACCCTGCGGTCCGCCGTGAATCAGAAAGGCAACCGGGTATTTTTTATCGGGATCGAAATCGATTGGTTTGACCACGTAGCAATAGACCGTCTCATCATTCCAGCCGGCAAACGTGAGCTGCTCATAATCGCCCATGCGAGCAGCAGCGATTTTCTCTGCGTTTATTTTCGTAATTTGCCGCACATCGTCGCCGTCCGGATTCACCGAGCACAGTTCCACAGGAGAGTTTAGACTGGACAGACCATAAACAATTCTCTGCCCTGCTATGCAAGGTGAGTCAATCCTGCCGTCTTTGACGATGGTTCGAGCTGCGCCGGTTTTTACGTCAATAGCGAAAAGAGATATCTGGCCCGTGTTTGCTGCCGTGGCATAAATGGTATTTCCGTCCGGCGAGAAGCAAATACTCGATGGGCTGCGGTCCCAGTCTTCTGTCAACACCCGCTCCAAGCTACCTGGCCAGCGGCGAAGAATGATACGAAAGCGGTCGGATTCATAGCCGGGCCGGGCCATAGCCAGGTAAGCTAAAGTCTTGCCATCAGGTGAAAAAACGGGATTCGTATCCCACGCCTGGTTTTTCTCAGTCAGACATTTCGGCGGCTCCAAACCGTCAACAGGTGCAAGATATAAATCGAAGTCCGTTGACCAGGGCTCTTCTACTCCGACGTCGCGGGCGGCAAAAATAACGGCCTTGCCGTCGGGAGTGAATGTAATTTCTTCCGGGCCGCCAAACGGTTTGGATGGTGTATCGGCGTCCATACCGCTCATCACATCGGCGGCCTTGCCCCCGGCAGCAGACATCACGAACAAATGCGAACGCCGACCGTCCTTCCATGTGTCCCAGTGCCGGACAAAGATGCTCCCGTAGATTCGTCCGCTCGTTTTTCTTTTTTCGATTTCATCGAGCCTTTCTTTTGTTTCGCCCGGCGTGTTGCAGTCCGGGAAGACATCCATCGTAAAAGCAATGTGCCTGCCATCAGGAGCAACAATCAGATTTCCCACATCAAGAGGCTGCTGGGTCATCTGCTCGGCCTCCCCGCCATCAATCGCAATACGCCAAACCTGCGAAGAATCGGATCGAGCGGAGACAAACCAGATTGATTTGCCATCCGGCGCCCAGCATGGATTGGAATCCGCCGCCTTATGGGATGTCAACCGGCGAAGAGCAGTCCCATCGGCACCAATAAGCCACAGGTCGGTCAGCCCTTTATTTTCTTCGAGATCCGTCTTGCGCAGCACGAAAACAATCAACCTGCCGTCCGGCGAAACCTGCGGATCTGAAAGTCTGTCCATCGCCAGCATATCGTGAATTGAAAACGGATGAGTCTGGTCGAGATCGGCTGCATAACTCGAACCGGTCGCTACAAACAGAAAAATTAAAAACAAATAAATCCAACGCATGATTCTCTCCTAATCCGATATCGTCGAAAAAACAGTTGCAGATTTCCTTAGACAAACTCTATTTTTCAGGAGTCTGGATTTCTTCTTTTGTAAGTGTAACCGGAATATCGAGCCAGAACGTAGAGCCTTGGCTCCTTCCCTTCGGCGGACTTTCCATCCCGACGCTGCCGGCAAGCATCGCTGCTAATTCAGTGCAGATTGCAAGTCCCAGTCCGCTGCCGGTCGTTTCGCGGGTCAGCGAGCCGTCAGCCTGACGGAATTTCTCAAAAATCTTCTCCCTGTCAGACTCGGCAACGCCACAGCCGGTATCGGTTACGGCAATTCGCACCATTCGAGGCTCAGGGCCCTTACCCTGCGATCCGGGCGATGGGAATTGAGCTTCAATCTCAATTCTGCCACGTTCAGGAGTAAACTTTGCCGCGTTGCTCAGGAAATTATAAAGTATCTGCTGGACCTTGCCGACGTCCGTGACAACGAGCGGCAAATCCGGCTGGATCATCAGCTTGACTTTGATTTTCTTCTTCTTTGTAAGTAATGAAAACTGAAACAGGAGATTTTCAAGCAAGTCAGCGATAGAAATTTCTCCTATATGGAGCTCTACTTTCCCGGCCCGCATTTTTGCCAGTTCCAGCAGGTCGTTAATCATATTCAGAAGATTGTTGCCGCTGGTGATAATGTTCTCAGCATACCTTTGTGCCTTTTCCTTTTTTAGTAAAAGGGGCTTGTCCTTCAATACCTGGGCGAATCCCAAAATCGCATTCAACGGCGTTCGAAATTCGTGTGATATATTGGCCAGGAACTCGCCTTTGATTTTATTGGCTTTGAACAACTCGATATTCCTTGCTGAAAGCTCTGCGATTTTGGCGTCGAGCTGTTTGTTCGCCTGCCGGAGTTTTTTCTGCGTCGCCTGCAGGGTATCGAGCATGTGGTTGAATGCTTTGGACAGCTTTTCATATTCGTCACGGGTGGCAATGGAGCTTCTGATTTCGAGATTTCCCTCGGCGACGTTGTTCGCCAGCGCCCGCAACTGCCGGATGGGCCGGAGAATCAGGCGTTGCGTAATCATATAGAAAACGACTATCGCGCCGGCGCCGCCGATCAGACCGGCAACGATAATCCAGACGCGATTCATAAAGACTGTTCTATTGATTTCACCAGCAAGGTCCCGGGATTCTATAAGCACCGCTCCGATCAACTTATTAAGCGCAAAGGCACCGGCGGAACCCTGTTGATTGTGGCAGCTTATACAGTGACCGGTTGCCCTGAAGATCCGTACGTAATGACTCTCAATACGACCTTCATTCTTCTCAAGCAGGACATCTTCATACCGGTCAGGGTCACCTGCCAGAGTCCTGATCATATCTCTGACCTCTTTACTAAACTGCGAGAGCAAGATTTCATCGTCTTCCGTGAAGCGGATCCAGGATATCTCGTCATCGTTTGGATCACGAACCTGTCCGGTACTGTCCAACGGCAGAAGGGTCCGGCTGGGTTCTTTCAATTGGAAGTGCCGATCGAGAATCACCTTTGACCTGGACCGCCCGGTATCAAGCAGGTCCTTTTTGATAAGCTGCCCCATCCATATATAAGGTATCGAAAGAGCCAGTGCAAGGACCAGGAGCACTGCGGCACCAAAGGTGACTTGAACTTTCTTAGCCAGCGGCAAAGGCCAGAATCTCAGAAATTTCAAGAGCCTTTGCCAAATGTGCCGTATATTTATACGCATAAATTCAGAACCTGCCGTCGGGCTCCCATTTCGTTGTCTTTCGCGAAATGTGGCCCCTCACCTACTGCTTCTGCTCTTCGATTTGCTGCTCGATTACATGCGAGTGCCGTTGCATTCGCAGGTTAAGCTCGTCGAGCTGCTTTTGGTCCACTTCACTTGGCGCATCGGTTAAGAGGCACTGGCCCCGCTGTGTCTTTGGAAAAGCAATCACGTCCCGAATATTCTCTGTGCCGGTAAGCAGCATGACCATCCGATCGAGACCGAAAGCGATTCCCCCGTGCGGCGGAGCACCGTATTCGAGGGCCTTCAAAAAGAAGCCGAATCGCCGCCGGGCCTGCTCTCTCGATATATTGAGCAGGTCAAATACCTTCTGCTGTACTTTGGGATTATGGATACGAATACTGCCCCCGCCGATCTCAGAGCCGTTGACGACGATATCATACGCCTGCGAACAGATGTTAGCCGGATCAGTCTCGAGCTTTTCCAAATCCTCTTCAACCGGAGAAGTGAACGGATGGTGCAGCGAATCATAACGCTTTTCATTCTCGTTCCACTCAAACAGCGGAAAATCCACAACCCATACGAATTCAAATCGGCCCTTGTCATATAGATTCAAATCACGTGCGAGCTTGCACCGCAACGGCGCCAGAGCCTTGTTCGCTGCCTCTTCGTTATCGGCAACAAACAAAAGCAAATCGCCATCCTTTGCTCCAAAGCGATCGAATAGCTGCCGCTGCAAATCCGCTCCGAAGAATTTGGCCGTACCGCCGAGAAGCGAAAGCACGCCGTCTTCGGCCTTGACCTTGGCCCAGGCCAGACCCCTGGCTCCGTAATCGCCGACAAAGGCCGTGAGCGTCTTTTCGATATCGCTTCTTGAATATTTATCTCCGCCCGGCGCGCAAAGGCCCTTAACGATCCCGCCTTTTTCAATGGTTGAGGTGAAAACGTTAAAGGAAGTTTGTCTGGCCAGGTCGGAAACGTCTTTAAGCTTCATATCGAAACGCAGGTCCGGCCTGTCAGTGCCGTAATCAGCCATCGCTTCTTTGTAAGACATTCGCCGCATCGGCAACGGGACATCGATATCCAGGATTCGCTTCCAGATTCGCGCTACCATATTCTGGTGAACCTCGATGACATCGTCCACATCGACAAAGCTCATCTCGACATCTATCTGCGTAAACTCGGCCTGCCGGTCGGCCCGTGGATCCTCATCGCGGAAGCAGCGCACAATCTGGAAATATTTATCGACGCCGCTGACCATGAGAATCTGCTTGAAAAGCTGAGGCGATTGCGGCAGCGCGTAGAAGCAGCTCTGGCTCAGCCTGCTCGGCACGAGAAAATCTCTCGCCCCTTCCGGCGTGCTCTTGGCCAGCATAGGCGTCTCGATCTCCCAGAAACCAAGCTTGTCAAAGTAATCCCGCACAACCATCGTCACCTGATGGCGTGTCCTGAGTTTCTGCTGCATCCGGGGACGGCGAAGATCGATATAACGGTTCTCCAAACGCAGCTCTTCCCCTGTCTTATCGGCGGTATCTATCTCAAACGGCGGCGTCTTAGAAGTATTGAGAATTTCCATCCTTTCAATCGCCACCTCGATTTGGCCGGTCTCCAGCTTTGGATTCTCCATCCCTTCGCTTCGTGGCTGAACAATACCTTCGGCTGCTATGACCCATTCGCAGCGGGCCGTCTTCGCCAGTTTGTGCATCTCTGGCTGAGTTTCAGGATCGAAAACAATCTGCGTCAGACCTTCTCTGTCACGCAAGTCGATGAATACAAGATTGCCGTGGTCGCGATAGGAATGGACCCATCCCGCCAACGCAACTTTTTTGCCGGCATCTTCCAGCCGAAGCTGCCCACAATTATGCGTTCTCTTGAGCATTACAAAATCTCTCTTAATAAAAAAGATAATCTTCAATTCCCGCGCGCACGGAAATACCACAGAGACAGAATAGCCAAAAAATGCCTTCACGTCAATAACGGAGTTCTACAGGCAGTATGAATTGACCGTTTTTCGGCTAAGACGTTACAGGACGAGTCTCGG
>JAFGPJ010000379.1 GCA_016936275.1 Sedimentisphaerales bacterium | reverse complement strand
GCCGGTTTGAGTCTTTGGTTTTACTCGGTAGTTTGGCTGTGGTATCTGAGTCGAAAAACAAAGCGAAGATATTTCATTATTCAGCCGTGGTATCGTCAGAAGAGAAATCCCAGTTTCGCCGATGTCATAGTTTGCCTTCGCCGCGTGCTTTGGGCGGAAAGAATAAATTGTATGTTCGGTAAATCCGGCGTACATGATAAAAAATTCAAGTTTCTGCTGGAGGTGTTAGCTCCAGCCGCTTAACCATTAATAAAAATGCGAAACTTTACAAAAATAATCTAATCATGAAAATAGCTCTACAAAAAAATTTCATAAAACGAAGCTTTGATATCGCTTGCGGGCAACAGTTTTGGGGTATCGTAAGTATCGAGCAACAGCCTAATGATATTAGAAGTTTATTGATGACGGAACTTCATGACCGGACAGATATCGAGTGGATTGCCGGGGCCAATTGGTGCCTTGTCTTCGAAAAGGGAAGCGCAAATGATTATTCTCTATCACATTCTAATGAAAGTAGATTGCATGTTGCTGTTTGTGGTCAAGTTTGGCCTCTAAATGATAAGAATGAAAAGAATTCTCAATTAGTCGTAGGCTTATATAAACTATATGGGGACAGAGTTATAAACCAATGTGATGGCCAATTTGCCGCGGTCATCGTTGATGAAAATAATGCTCGTACTGTTCTTACCGTTAACTGGCCGGGTGGTTTTCATCGACTATATTATTGCACGGATGGTCACTCACTGGCTTTTGCAAACCGCCTCGAGCTATTGGTTCACCGTTGTGGCTGGCGGGCACAAGTCAATGAGCAAGCTGTGGTAGATCTTCTTCGCTTTGGTGGACTGGTCACCGAGGTATCTCTGCTTGAAGGTGTCAATCGTGTAATTCCTGGATTTGCGGTGGTTTTTGAAAAAGGACGAATTATCCGGCATTTGGTTTATGAATATCCGTTTTGTGAAAATCATAATCCATTAGATACAACGGAAGCGGCTTGCCTCCATCGCGAAGCAATACAAAAGCGGATTTCCGGTCATAGTGATTTTGGTCTTTTTCTAAGTGGTGGACTGGACAGCGGTATGAATGTTGCAGTAGCCGCTGAACTAAGCTCAAAACCAATTAGGACGTTTAATGTAGGTTTTGATTCTAATGAATTTGATGAGTCTGAATATGCACGACTTGTAGCAAAAAATTATAATACTGAGCATCATGAACTTCGGCTCGACACTACTGCTTGTCTGGATCGACTTCCGGAAATGGTCTGGGCTATGCAGGAGCCGATTTCAGATTATTCTTATGTTCCAACTTTCTATGTTGCCGAGGCGATCAAAAAGCATGTCGATTTGGCTATTGGTGGTGATGGTCCCGATCATTTTCTGGGTCGCAATTACCAATATGCCACATGGTATGACCTATTGAGACGAATTCCTATCGCCCTCAATGTGGCTGATTGGTGTGTCAGAGTTAACGATGATAAGACGAAGATTCGAAGCGGTTTCTGGAAATATGTTCGTAAGACACGATTAGGACGGCAACTATGGCAGTCGCTTGCATGCGCAACTGCCCCATGCGGCTCAGGCCTGTTAAATAGTTTCTGTAATGTTCTCTGGGGGGATCTTCCACCAAATGACTTATCGAAACTCCTGTCATCTGACCTGTTGCGACGCACAAGCGTAGCAGCATACAATCATACATGGATTGATAGATGGCGGCAGCTTCAGGCGTCCAACAGTCAAAACAGCTTCATCCTTGCAGATGCATCCCTCAGTGGTATGTGTGGAGTATTTGCTAAAGTAGGTGCAATGTGCTCTGCTCATAACCTTATAATACATGAACCATATCTTGCCGCTCCGCTTTTTCGATACTTCTATGGGCTTAAGGACTCCTGGAGAGTTGATGGAAGTTGGTTAAAGCGACTTACTCGTACAGTTCCAAACTCGGAAACTAAACGCATTCTTCGGGAAGCAGCCGCAAGCTACCTTCCTGAGGAGATAATCCTGCAGAAACAGAAACACGGATTTGAACTACCTCTCGTAAAGTGTTGGCAACAGTCAACATCCGGGATTAGTGCCCGAAACATTTTCGGGGTGCTTCTCGATAATACTGACTGGTTTGATCACGAATACTTAGACAGGTTAGTCCAAGAGCAGGCATCAGGTGTACGTAATCACCGTTATTTGTTGTTGTTGCTTGCTGCCCTCGACCAATGGTTCAAAATTTTCATTCAAGGCGATTCGAAACCACCCACTTGGAAGTGGACGGACAGTTTCTGATCTGTAGTATTACATGTGAGCCAATTTTCATGGACAGTTATACTGAAGTAAGAAGAGATAATGGAACGGATTGTTAGAAGAATCTGTGTTGTCCTGGTCATTGATGATCTTGCATATGGGGGGGCCGAGCGCCAAGTGGTTGAACTGGCAAATAATCTGAATCCAGCCCGTTTCGATGCTCATGTATGCTCTCTTTCAGACCACGTCCCTCTTAGTGACACGCTGAGAGACGCGGAGCATAGACTTCATACAGTCATAAGGAAAAGCAGGTTTGATTTTACGGTTGTCCCTCGCTTGGCTTTCCTGTTGCGGACATTGAAGGCTGATATTGTACATGGTTATCTGTTCAGCGCAGAGATCATCTGCCGGCTTGCTGGACGCATAGCGCGCACATCATTAGTAATTGGCTCAGAGAGAAATGCCAATCGTTCCATAAGAAAGGATCATATCATAGGTTTGAAGCTTACCCGCCGTTGTGTGGACATCATCGTCGCGAACTCAAATGCTGGGGCCGAGTCTAACAGGAAGGTTTTCGACCGACCAGCTTCGGACTACCGTGTTGTGCACAATGGCATAGATGCCGCACGGTTTAAGCCTGCGGATGCGAGAGTGATTCGGGATGAATTGGCGATTCCAACGCGGTGCCCCGTCATCGGCGCTTTCGCCAATTTCAAGAAACAGAAGAATCATGCCATGCTATTTCGAGCGTTCAGACTGGTTCTCGATTCAGTTCCGGATGCTCGGCTGCTCCTCGTTGGCGAGCAACCGGTGGACAGCAGGGGCAAGTTGGATGGCTATCAGGCTCAGCTTGATCGCCTGGTTGATGACCTGGGGATTCGTCACCGGTGCATGTTTCTGGGGCACCGGGGAGATGTGGAGCATGTTTATCCTGCCTGCAATGTTACCGTCCTTTCATCGCTTCATGAGGGTACTCCAAATGTTCTCCTTGAGTCAATGGCTTGTGGTGTCCCGGTTGTTGCCACGAATGTATGTGACAATGAGTACATAGTCAGAGACGGCGAGGTTGGCCATCTTGTTGCGGTGGGAGACGAGGTGGGAATGGCGCACCGTATAGAGTCGCTACTACGCAACGATATTCTGCGGCAGGAGATGGGACAAAAGGCACGCCATTGGGTGGTAGAAGAGTTTTCCAGCAAGCGGATGACCGATAAGATGGAAGATGTATACTTGGAGTTTTTAAGTAAAAAATACAAATAACTTCACCCACGTTAAAGCAACAAGATGTAGCACAATTTTCCAAATTAAAGTATCTTCATGGCAGCAAGAATTGTCTTGCGGTAATTCCTTTAATTTAAACAGACAATCCTGATGATATGAATATAATTCGAAGAGCAGCAGCTTACATCTTATTAGTCAGCGTGTATGGCTTCACATGGCTTGTGGCTGTACTTGCAGATATGATTCCACGTCGGTCATGGAAGCCGACCGGCCGGATCATAGTCACGGGAACCTTCTTTAATCCGAACTGGTATTTGGCACATATTACTCCTCTGGCTAACAGTGTAAAAGAAGTGATTCTGGTTATTGACGAGCCACAGTTGCCGATGGAAAAAGTCAGGTTTATCTGCCCTCCTAAATGGCTTGCAAAAATAATAAGCCGAGCCGCCGCAAAGGCGATATGGGTGATCATTGCCGGCATTCGGTATCAGCCGGACCTGTATATGGGCTACAACCTTGTCGCTGGCGGATGCACTGCATTAGTTGCAAGCTCTATCTTCGGTCGGCCATCTTGCTATCAAATGACAGGCGGGCAGCTTGTGTTATCGACTGTTGGTGTCGAGACATTTGAGTTCGAAAAAGCCGGCAAAATTCAACATGTAATCTCAGAGGCAGTTGGCCGGTTGGCCATAAGCGTTATAAAACTTTTTGATCTGATAGTTGTTCGAGGCAACAAGGGCAAGGCATTCCTTGCCGGTTATGGCATTAGCGATAATGTAGTAATTATCACGGGCAGCGTGAGAGCTGCAGTGCAGCCAGCACAATCCGATCAAACGATAGATATCGTCTATGTTGGACGATTAGTCCCGATCAAGCAGGTTGAACAATTTATTACAATTGTAAAAGAAGTCTCTCGTGCTATGCCCTCTGTTAAAGCGGCAATTATTGGTGATGGCCCTCTAATGGCAGAAATGAAGGCATTTGCCAATAAGCTTCGTATTATGAATAATATCGAGTTTCTTGGTAAGAGAAAGGATGTGGAAGAAATCATTTCTCGTTCGAAGATTTTTATTCTAACCTCAAAATCTGAAGGTCTGTCTATTGCTTTAGCTGAGGCTATGGCTGCCGGAGTTGTGCCGGTTGTTGCGGATGTGGGTGAACTTCGTGATCTTGTGGTCGATAGTATGAACGGCTATCTTATTGAACCGAATAATATCGATGGATATGTAGGAAAAGCTATGTCTCTTTTGCAGGATCGAGCCTTATGGGAAAAATGCTCTCAAAGAGCAATCAAATCAGCAGTAAGCTACTGTGATATTGAAGTTGTCTCCAGGAAATGGCAGCGTTACATTCAAGATGTTGTATCTCGCACGTCGGGTCATTTAGTACAGGAAGTGTTGAATTGAGTGAAGTCCTAAATTCATCCCAGGTTGCGGTTTCCACGGGACATAACAGGTATCCATCCGAACCGCCGTATTCGCCGAACACATTATATCCGGAATATGCTTTTGGACCTGACACGATAGCAAGTGAGGTAAATCATGCATACGATGGAGTTCGAGATGCTCTGAAATTAATGGCACTTGATGCAGAGCATTACCAACGAAAGGAATGGAATCCGCTTGGTCAGATCATCCGACCTGGTTATACGGTAGTATTAAAACCGAACTTTATTCGTGACTATCGAGAGACAAGACCCGGCCTCGAAGATTGTGTCGTAACGCACGGTGCGGTTATTCGAGCAGCTCTTGACTATGTCTATATTGCCCTCAAAGGCAAAGGCCGAATCATCATTGCCGATGCTCCTCAGAATGATGCAGACTTCGGGGAAATCAAACGAATTGCGGGATTGGAAGAAATTCAGGTGTTCTATCGCCGTCATGCAGGCTTTGAAATAGAAGTATATGATCTTCGGCCTGAGCGTGCCAAAAAGATTGATGGAGTTATAGTAGGTCACGAACAATTGTCCGGCGATCCGAGAGGATATATCAAAGTGGACCTCGGCAGTGATTCGATGTTTGCAGAGGTTGAGCATCTTTGCCATCTGCTCTACGGCTCGGAATATGACACAAGTGAAATTCGACGTCATCATACCAATGGTATTCACGAGTATTTAATCTCAAAGACCGTTCTTGAAGCTGATTGTGTAATAAATCTGCCAAAGCTCAAGACTCACAAAAAAACAGGCATTACCGTCTGCATGAAGAACATTGTCGGTATCAACGGCAACAAAAACTGGTTACCGCATCATCGGCTGGGCACACCTGTTCAGGGAGGTGATCAATTTGCCGATAACGGCACAAAACATCGAATCGAACAAAAGGCTATGGCCTGCTTCAGGAGCCTGTTTCCATTATTAGGTCCTTTGAGAGGAGCTATAGCCAAGCCACTGAAAGCTATAGGACAGCATATCTTTGGCGACACTAATGTCGATACGATTCGTTCCGGCAACTGGTACGGCAACGATACAACCTGGCGAATGGTAATCGATTTGAATCGGATATCGGTGTATGCCGATAGAAATGGAAATCTTCAGGATCATCCGGCGAGAAACATATTCAACATCGTTGACGGAATTATTGGTGGTGAAGGCAACGGCCCATTGGATCCAACTCCAAAACCGACAGGTATTATTATCGCTGGTGAAAATTCGGTAGCTGTCGAACTGGTGTGTGCACGGTTAATGGATTTTGACTACAAAAAGATACCTTTATTATATCAGTCAATGACACAACATTCATTACCTGTTTACTCATCAAAATACGATAATGTTATTTGCAGATCGGACGATCCACAATTCGATAAACCATTAGCTCAATTCAATGGAGTAAACCTGGCTTTCAAATCCCACTTTGGCTGGCAAGGTCATATCGAACTCAACAACCTGCAAGTATCTCAACCAAGAGCACATCCGAATGCGGAATAGTTGAGATCCTTGGCAATTATGGATTAAAACAAAAAAATGAAAACGGCATTGTCCAAAAAGAATCTCTGGGAAAAGACTCCATTGTGGGTAAAGTCAACGTTCGGCAGAGGATTGGGATTAATGCCGTCGGCATGGTTGTTAGGCAAGAGTTTCAGGAAGAACTGCAAGTTTGTCCGTGATGTACAAAGGTGGCCTAAAGAGCGTGTTCGAGAATATCAGTTAAACAAGTTAAGGGAAATTCTAAAACTTGCATACGAAAAGACAAAATTCTATCGCAGGATGTTCGATTCCGTTGGATTCCATCCGGATGATTTTAAATCACTTGATTGTATAGGTAAACTTCCTACGATTGAAAAGCAAACTGTAATTGACAATCTTTCGGATATGTGCACAAAGAGTATCAGTAGCAAAGATGTCGATTACGGATCCACTGGTGGTACGAGCGGCACACCATTACATTTCTACATGAATGCAAATCGTTCATCTATCGAATACGCATATCTCGCCACGAGTTGGGAGCGAACGGGCTATAAACTCGGGATGCCGATGGCCGTAATACGTGGTCGAATAGTACGTCCCAACCGAAATGGATTTTACCATGAATATGATCCGATTCTTCATCATCATTACTACAGTAATTTTCACATGACCGATGTAAATATGAAGCTATATCTAAAACATATACGCAGTATAGGTCCATGTTTTCTTCATGCCTATCCGTCCTCTGCCAGAGCACTTGCAAAATTCATTATTAGAACTGGTGAGCAAGTACCGCAAAATATTAAGGGTGTCCTGCTCGAGTCTGAAAATGTATACTCTGATCAAGTTAGTGATATAGAAAAAGCTTTCGGAGCAAGGACTTTCTCAACATATGGGCACTCTGAGAAGTGTGTGCTTGCTGCTCAATGTGAATACACCCGGGATTATCACGTTTGGCCGACTTATGGCTATTTTGAGTTGCTTGATGCACAAGGAGCGCCGGTTAAAACAGAAGGACAAGAAGGAGAAATTGTTGGTACTGGGTTTATAAATACTGTAACGCCATTCATCCGTTATCGAACCGGTGATTTGGCTACTTATGTTGGCGAGTATTGTAAAGAATGTGGTCGCGAACAGACTATTATTACCGATATTAAAGGAAGGTGGCCTCAGGGAGGGCTTATTGCATCTGACGGTTCGATAGTGTCTATGACGGCATTAAATGTTCATGATGATACTTTTAATAATGTTCGAGAATATCAATTTCAACAGTCAGTGCCTGGTAAAGCCACTTTGTGTGTAGTACCAACCATTCCTCTTAATGATAATGAGAAGCAGCGGATTATTACTAATATGAACAAACGTCTCCAGGGTCAAGTAATACTTAACCTTGAAATACGAACAGAATTGGTCAAGACCCCACGGGGAAAACAGCCAAGAGTAATCCAGAGGTGTACGCCATTCATAAAATCGGAAAATTAAGAAACAGGAAATTGCTTTGATACATCTTATTCTAAGCCTTGATTATGAAATATTCGGCAACGGCGCCGGTGATGTTATGCGGGATATAATTCAACCGACCAGCCGTCTGCTGAGCATTTGCGATAAACATAGAGCAAAAATGACCATCATGTTTGATGTCGGGGAATACTGGGCCTTCGAGCAGTACGATTGTCAGCTTCGACAGGACTTGGGCTATTCGCCTTGTGAGCAGATGAAACGACAGGCGATTGATGCAATTCGGCGCGGTCATGACGTTCAAATGCATTTGCATCCTCAGTGGATCGGTGCAGAGTACGACAAAGGTGTATGGCAGTTGTGCAATTCTTATTGGAGATTGGCCGACATGCCTGGGGGCCTTGGTAGCAAGAGTCAGATTATATCCATTACCGGTGCTCTTCACGCAGGCAAGCTTACTTTAGAAAGCATGATTAAGCCTGTAAAAGCTGATTATGAATGCGTTTGTTTTAGGGCCGGTGGATTTTATGCTCAGCCATCCGAGAATATTGTTAGTGCCATGAAGAAAGTAGGTCTTCAAGCTGACAGTTCAGTATTAAAAGGGTATAAGACGAGTACTCCTTTTGAAGTCGATTACTCTCACGTTGAGACTGACAAGACAGCATGGTGGACAACGGACACAGAGCTTACCGCGGAAGGAAAGCCAGGTAAGAATATAATCGAGCTGTCTGTAAGCTCCAGAATGCAGCCTTACTGGAAAAATTTCAAGAAGACGAAGCTTCGGGCAGCACTGAAGAGGCGACGTGCAGAAATAGCATTATATGGCAACCGCACTACTAATAAAGACATTAGCTCCGTGCCTGACTATCGCACAGTTATGAAAAGACTTTTGAGAAAGTATCCCAGCACCTTCGATTTCTGCAAATTGTCCAGCAAGGATATGCTGAGAAGAATAAAAGAACATACTAAATATACTGAACAACCCATAGTTATGATAGGCCACTCAAAAGATTTCGTCAATGATTGCGAGTTCGATAAGTTCCTTGCCTCGTTATGTAGAAATGATAACGTGAGTTTTCATAGTATGTCCGACTATGTTCGACAAGCATTTAGTATTCTCGACATATCCAGTTCGAGTGAGACGGGCTATGCTGGTCTTGGCTTATCAGGTGCCAAATGATTGTGGATTCATATTTGAACGATCTAAAGGCATACGTTGAGGCGGCTGACTATGCGGGCTACGATCCTTACGATGCGCTCAACAGTCCGTTAATTAGATTGATAAGTTCTAAGTCGAAGAACCTCAGGATTGTTTTTACTCAGTTCTTGCGCCGGTGCCCTGTAAACCTGCGACCTTTATTGGGTGTAAAAAAGGGGCATAATCCGAAGGCGATGGGACTTTTTCTCTGGGGATATTCCAAGCTGTATGCTCTTGCGAAAGAGCGGCGATATCTGGAGAGAGTCGATTATATCCTCAACATCCTGGAACAGCTTCAGAGCGGAGGATATTCTGGCTATTGCTGGGGTTACAATTTCGACTGGCAGTCACGGACATTCATGAGGCCTGCGGGGACACCGACTATTGTCAATACATCCTTTATCGGCCATGCGTTGCTTGACTGCTACGAGTTAACCGGCAGGCAAAGAGCCTTGGATATGGCTATCCCGATCAAGGATTTTATTCTGTGTGACCTCCATAGGACGCGGTTGGATGACACGTTTTGTTTCAGTTACACACCAGTGGACACTGAAGCTGTGCATAATGCGAATCTTCTTGGTGCTTCGATTCTTGCCCGTTTGACGCGATATTGTGACGATGATAGGTTAACGGAGGCGACTCTGGCAAGCTTGGAATATTCGATGCGGCTCCAGCGGGATGATGGATCATGGTTCTATGCTGATACGAGTATCCAAAGCTGGATTGATTCTTTTCACACCGGTTTTAATCTTCAGGCCATTCGGTACATCCTGGATGCAGGATTAGCACCGGAGCATCGATCGGCTTATCGTAAGGGAATCAAGTACTACGCAGGGAATTTCTTTCTCGAAGATGGAACACCGAAATACTATCACGACCGGATCTATCCGATAGACATCCATTCGCCTGCTCAGGCTATCTGCTTTTTCTCCCGGGAAGGTAAGAAATACCAGGACCTTACAGAGAGGATTGTTAATTGGATGATGAAAAATTTATACAGCGGCAAAGGATTCTTCTACTTCAGGAAGGGCAGGTTCATGACGAACCGCATCCCTTACATGCGCTGGTCCCAGGCATGGGCATTCCATGCTTTGACGGAGTACGTTTTAGTCAGTAGCAGGGATGATTGACAGTTTATTATAGGGGTGCCAGCGATCCTTGATTTCTTTTTCATGGTTTTTATTGGCATCACCTGGGAGTATTATTTACAATATGCATAGGATCTGACTTTTATGGATTATCATGCAAAAAATGCGTTACGTTTGGTGCTATATAGAAGCACCATATATAGTTATGTCGTCTCATATTGTTATGGGGCATTTTGCCCCAACCGCTACAGGCGCGTTCTAAACCCGCCATTTTGGGTGAGGTATAGGGTAGGAATAGGGAGTTTACAATGGTAGTTCAGACAAGACACGCCGTGTTAATGCTGATTTTCTTCATATTTTCTTCATGTGCTTCCGGAGCTGTGATCTTTGTTGACAATAAGCTTGCCGATGACTGCACGGGCAATTATTCTATCGCCAACAGGGACAATTCCGGCTCGGATGGGGATGCCTATAATACCGCACAGGAGGCGGCAGATGTCTCTAAGCCCGGCGATTTGATATGTTTTCGGGCGGGAACGTACTACGAG
>JAFGPJ010000058.1 GCA_016936275.1 Sedimentisphaerales bacterium | reverse complement strand
TTTCGAAGCAGGTCGCTCAGCTCAGCCAGGATTGAACCCATATCGCGCCCGCTAATGTCGGCCGTGACTTTTACGAGGCGTTCCTGGTCTTTTCTCTCAATGATCACGGGCCCTTTTCGAGGCCCGACGTTTACGACATTTCTCAGAACGACAGGCTGACCTTCCGAGTTGGTTATTGTCAAATCGAGAATATCCCTGAGGTCCATTTGCTCGGCATCACGGAGTTTTACAAGGATGGCAAATTCGTCTCCGGCTTCCCGGTAGTAGCCGGCCCGTGTTCCGGAGATGATGGTTTGAAGTGCGTTTGCTATTTTTGAAACAGTCAGGTGCATGTCAGCGGCTTTCTGGCGGTCTATGAGAATAAGCTCTTCCGGACTGCCGGATTCCCGACTGATTCTTGCATCGGTGATGCCCTCGACCGATTCGACAATCTCTTTAACCTGGACGGCTAGTTTGTCGGCCATTTCCAGGTCGTGGCCTCGAACTTCGACCTGGACCTTGTCTGCTCCCTCCGTGCCCATACGAAGCAGAAACAATCCCTGGCCTGCCCTGGTCCGGACAATCATGCCGGGTATTGCTCTGAGCTTTACCCGCAGATCATCGGCGATTTGCTCGCTCGACCTCGTTCGCTGGGACTGAGGTTTGAGTGATATGCGGACGTCGCCGGTATGACCTCCTGAACCGTGCCATCGTGAGCCACCGACGGTTGTCACCGTGTTGCTTATTTCAGGTACGGACTCACTGACTATTTTCTCGATTACCTTAAATTTTTCATCCAGCAGATTCAACCTGGTTCCGACCTGCATTTCAGCCTCGATCCGGACTTCGCCCTCATCCGAGCTGGGCATAAGCTCGACACCGATGTATGGAGTGAACATCAGGCTTGCAGTCAGCAGCAGTACGGCAATAACCACGACGAAGGAGCGGTTTGCCAAAGCCAGGTGGAGTAATTTTTTATAGCTGTTCTCTAAGGCTTTGAAGAACCGCCCGCTCAATTCGAATATCCTGCCGCGAAAGGTTTTCCTGAAATTCTCATTTGTTGGAGCGGCGGGCAGGATTCGCGCCGAAAGCATCGGGACCAAAGTAAGTGCCATGGCGAGAGAGCATAAAAGCGCGAAACTGACTACAATTGAGAGCTGCTTGAACATCACGCCTGACATTCCTCTGACGAATACCAGCGGCAGGAAAACTACCATGGTCGTAAGCGTGCTGGCGATAACCGCGGCGGTGACTTCTTCGGCGCCATTAACAGCGGCTGTTTCCAGTGGGTCTCCTGATTCCCGCATGCGAAAGATATTTTCGAGAACAACAATTGCATTATCGACAAGCATGCCGATACCGAGCGCAAGGCCGCCGAGCGTCATTATGTTCAACGTAAAGTGGCCGAAATACAGAAGAGCGAAAGTGGCGATAATCGAAACAGGAATGGCGGTGGCGATAACGATAGTGCTGCGAAAGTTGCGCAGAAACAGAAGCAGCACAACAATAGCGAGGATTCCGCCGTATATTGCGGAGGTGCCGACGTTCCGAATAGAGCGCTGGATATAATCGGATGTGTCGATAATCGGTATGATTTTAATCTGCGGGATATCGCGGTTGATGCGTTCGAGCTCGGCGAGCGCCCCGCGGGCGACCTCGACCGTATTTTTGCCGGACTGCTTGTTTATCGACATCCACATTCCCGGCACGCCGTCAACGCGAACGACCCTGGTGATCTTCGTCCATGAATCCTCCACGAGTGCGATTTCCCTCAGTTGAATCGGCGCTCCCTGTCTGACAGCTATGACGGTATCCTGGAGCTGCTTGAGGTCGGTATATTCGCCAGGCGTCCTGATGGTGATTTCGAAATTACCTTTTTCGATAGTTCCTGCTGGTATGTTTACATTTCCTTCGCGTATGCGGGCCATAATGGATTCGAGCGGTATGGCCAGCGCGTTTATCTTTGCCGGGTCGAGAGCGACGTGTATTTCGCGTTCGAGGCCTCCACGGACATTGACGGCCGCTACGCCAGGGACGCGCTCAAGCCGGTATTGCACCTGGTCTTCGATAATCCGGCGGGTCTTGACGGGATCCAGGTTGCTCGAAGCGCCGAGAATCAAAATCGGGAAGCTGGCGAGATCGAATTTTCGAAGGGTTGGCCGATCGGAGTCCTCCGGCAAATGGTCGATTATGCGGTCAAGGCGGTCGCGGATATCGTTCGCAGCGGCGTCAAGGTCTGTCCCCCAGTCGAATGTCACACGAACCGTGCCCTGTCCCTCAACAGAGACGGAGGTCAGCTCTTCGACTCCCGGCACAGCGCTGACGGCCTGTTCGATAGGGCGGGTTATGAGCTCTTCGATTTCTTCGGGCCCGGCGTTTTCATAGGAGCAGGAAATGCTGAGTGTCGGATACGAAATATCGGGCATCAGGTCGATGGGAAGCCTAAGCAGCGAGATGGTGCCGAGCAGAAGGACCATCAAAACCACCATTATCGTGAAGATTGGCCGGTGGACGGCAAAGCGTGAGATTCTCATCGGGAATCTCCTGACTTAATCTTTGCCGGTGCGGCTTTGGAGCCTGCTTTTGCTTCCTGTGGCGGCTCGATTTTGGGCAGGGTGATATCCGAGCCGTCTTCGAGAAGATGATTGCCCATTGTAATTACCTGGCCTGAAATCTCCGGCTCTGTTATTTCTACAATCTCGCCGTTGATTATACCTGTAGTCACTGGAACGAAACGGGCCTTGAGATTTTGCGTATCAGCAATAAAAACTCCCTCTTTGTTATCTCTTCTGACTATGGCGGGAAGCGGAACCAGTGTGGCATTTTCATGCATTGCGAATTCAACTCTGGCCCTGACGAACATCCCGGGCTTTAGCATAAGATCGGGATTGGGCACCTCCACTTCGAGCCTTGCCTGGCGGCTGCTTTCCTTTAGCAACGGCGCTATCCGGGTAATGCTGCCGGCGAAAGTCCTGCCGGGATAGGCGTCGGTGCTTATAATGGCCTGCTGGCCTATCGTGACTTTCGGGTAGTCTCTCTCGATGACGTAAACGATGGCCTTCAGCGGATTGTTTTCGAGAATCGAAACTATGGATTGATTAACGGAAAGCAGTTCGCCAACGTAAACGAATCTCTCGCCGACGACGCGAGGCTGGTCGCCTTCTTCCCAGAAAGCCTGAACTTTCGTATAGGACAGCCTCACAAGGGAGGTTTTCAAAGCCGCTTCTTTCTGGGCCATCTGGGCGAGTGAGACCTTGTATCTCGTCTGGCTGGCGTTGAACGACGCCTCCGATACGTCCAGCTCCGAGGCCGAGGCGATCTGTTTTTCACGAAGCTGCTTTGACCTTTCGTATTCGCGCTTGGCGATGTCCAGGTCGCTGGCATAATTAGCTGCGTTTGCTTTTGCTACCTGCAGTTCGGCGCGGGCCTGTTCGACCTCCTGAGCGAATTCCTCGTCGTCCAGGACAGCAATGACTTGGTTGCGTTCGACCGTATCGCCGACGTCGACGAGCAATTCCTTAAGCCAGCCGGCCACCTTCGGTGCCACGTCGAACCGTGACTTGGGTTCCAGAGAGCCAGTAAAGACGCCGAGGTCGCGAATAGAATCTTTGTAGATCGGCCTGGTCTCGACGGCCACTGAGACTGCCGCCCGGCCGGGTTTTTGTGTAACATCCGTTACAAAGAGCCGGCTGTAAATCTGCCAGCCGGCCATTACGATAATTGCCAGGACGAGCAGAACTAATAAGAATTTTTTCATTTATCCTTCCTAAAGTTGTACGGGCGGTTCTCGAACCACCCCTACGTATATGGCGGGTTCCCATTTTGGGATCTTTTTGCACCTTTGGCAGAGCCAAAATGGGGTCCCGGGCAAAGACTTAAAAATTATAATATAATCCATGGGCCATTTCAAATCCTTCTTCTGGCGATTTGGTGCGATTATTTTGTGAGGTAGGATTGGAAGAACGGGTATGTTTGAAGTTAAGAACAACGGGCCTGCCGGCGCCTGTCGGCTTCTTTTAATAGCTGTTTGCGGATTCTAATCGAATTAGGGCAAATCTCGACGAGCTCGTCCTCCTGGATGTATTCCAGGGCCACCTCCAGGCTCATTTTTCTTGCCGGCCTGACTTTGGCGGCGTCATCCTTACCTGCGGCACGGATATTAGTAAGCTGCTTGCCTTTTGCCACGTTTACCGGGATGTCGTTTTCCTTGCAGTGCTCGCCGACAACCTGCCCCTCGTAAACCTGTTCGCCCGGCTCGACGAAAAAGATGCCCCGGTCGTATAAAGCGTCCAGCGCGTAAGCGGTTACCTGCCCGGTTGTGGTCGCAATCATAACGCCGGCCTTTCGCTGAGGTATCGCTCCCCGCATCGGCTCGTATCTTTCGAACGTATGGTGTATAATCGCTCTGCCCTGGGTGGCGTTCATCACCCTGGTGTGAAGCCCGAACAGGCCCCGAGACGGTATCATAAACTCCATGTGAATAAAATCGCTTGCCCCGCTTTTGGCGTCCATTTTGATTATTTCGCTTCGCCTCTCGCCAAGAAGACTCATTACCGAGCTTTGGCAATCCAGCGGGCAATCTACGGCGAGCAGTTCAATCGGCTCGTGACGTCTGCCGTCGACGATTCTGAGGATGACGTTCGGTTTTCCCACACAAATCTCATAGCCTTCACGACGCATGTTCTCCAGCAGAATTCCGAGATGCATTAGTCCTCTTCCGGAGACGTTGAATTCTTCGGGCGTCCGGCCGGGTTCGACTCTCAGGGCGACGTTATGCTGGAGTTCCTTATCGAGCCTTTCACCGATATGTCTGCTTGTCAGGTATTTGCCGTCTTTACCGGCAAATGGCCCATCGTTAATCCTGAATGTCATTGTCATTGTCGGCTCGTCAACGGGGATAACCGCAAGCCTCGATGGTTTATCCGCACAAGCGATAGTGTCACCAATCTCAACGGGATCGAGACCGGATATGGCACATATATCACCGGCCTGGACGCTCGATGTCCGTTTTCGGCTGAGACCGTAGAACTGGTGAATCTGCATGACCTTTTGCTGTGTATGCAGGCCATCGGAGTCGATTACCGTCACCCTCTGGCCTTCGTCTATCTGCCCGGCAAAAACTCTGCCTATGGCTATCCGGCCGACGTAATCCGAATACTCCTGACTAGTCACCAGCATTTGCAGCGGAGCCTGGTAGTTGGCCTGCGGCGAAGGAATTTTATTTATAATAGTATCGAATATCACCTGCATATTGTCGGTTTTCGTATCGAGATCGGCCGTGGCCCATCCTTCCTTGGCCGATGCGTATATCAGAGGAAAATCGAGCGCATCACTGTTGGCGTCGAGTTGAACGAGCAGATCGAATACTTCATTGACAACGTCATCCGGCCTGCTGTTTTCCCGGTCCACCTTATTGACCACGACAATCAGTCGCAGTTTGTGCTCGAGCGCCTTTGTCAGCACGAATCTCGTCTGGGGCATGGGCCCTTCGAATGCGTCAACCAGGAGCAATACGCCGTCCGCCATTTTCAGCACGCGTTCGACCTCGCCTCCGAAATCGGCATGACCCGGTGTGTCGATTATGTTGATTTTGTATTCACTGCCTTGAGAATCCGTATAGTAAATCGCACAGTTTTTACTGAGGATTGTTATGCCGCGTTCGCGTTCGAGCGGGTTCGAGTCCATAATCAAACCGTGCTCACCGCCGGCCAGCTTGTCGAGCTCCTCAGTCCGGAACATCCCGGACTGGTATAGAAGCTGGTCAACCAGCGTTGTTTTGCCGTGATCTACGTGGGCAATTATTGCAACATTACGAATATAATCCGAATACATAATAAACTTTCAAAAAGTCATTCGATTAAACACTCAGGGGTACTGCAAAAGCAGAAGAAACACAGGGCTTAAGGGGATGATAATTAAATTGGTTGTATAATTTCTTTTATCCTTATCGCTTAAAAAGCTCCGGGTATGACTTGCCCTTCATGCTGCTCGACACGAAACGATATATTTTTCACAGCTATCATATTATCGCTATTTACTACCGGGGCAACAATATTGTTCTATTATTGCAAAAAAACTTTCATGGTGTTTAATACATCCGCGAGTGTTTTATCTTAGTCCGTAATCATGCAGTGAATGTTAGGTAATTTGTGTGGGTTTGTCATATTTTTAGCCGGTAGACCGTGTTTGTCCGAAATAGTCCTGCCAATAATTAGAGGAATTATAATGGGATGTGATAATTGACAGGGCTGTTCTGAATACATATATTGGTGTTTTTGCTTTTGAGGTAAAGAATCCGGGCCATATAGAGTTCGATTTATGGAGCCGAACGAATTATGAAAACGTACAAACAAATTAACGATCGCATCGAGTCGGGCAAGGCCGTCGTTCTGACCGCAGGCGAAATTATGGACTACGTCGACAAGAAAGGATTGGCGGCGGCCGCCAAAGAAGTAGATGTCGTTACCACAGCGACGTTTGGACCAATGTGCTCCTCGGGATGTTTTCTCAACTTCGGACATTCCAAGCCCAAAATTAGAATGTCGGAAGCCTGGGTCGAGGACGTGCTTGTTTACACGGGTATTGCCGCTGTGGATGTTTATCTTGGCGCGACGCAACTGCGGCACGGCGACCCGGCTAATATGTACCATCCGGGAGAGTTTCGCTACGGCGGCGGCCACGTGATAGAGGACCTTGTCGCGGGCAAGAAACTTCAACTCTTCGCGCTTTCTTACGGGACCGACTGCTACCCGCTGCGTGAGCTCCGCACATACTTTACCATTAACGATCTGAATCAGGCCATCATGGTCAATCCGCGAAACTGCTACCAGAACTATAACGTGGCGGTCAATGATTCGGACCGAACGATATATACCTACATGGGGATTCTTGAGCCTGAAAGGAAAAATGCCAATTACTGCTCTGCGGGTCAATTGTCGCCGCTGCTTAACGATCCTTATTATGATGTGATCGGTGTGGGAACAAAAGTCTGGTTGGCCGGAGCACACGGGCATGTTTACGCCGAGGGCACTCAGCACGCCGGAGCTTGTGAGAGAACACCCGAAGGGATTCCCAAAGGCGGCGCGGGGACCCTGGCTCTGACCGGTGATATGAAACAGATGCGCCCGGAGTTCGTGCGGGGAGTGACTTTTCGCGGTTACGGCGTATCGTTGGCGCTCGGAATTGGAATACCTATTCCCATATTGAATGAAGATGTATTAAGACGGACTTGTGTACGCGACCGTGACATTATGGCTCCAGTAGTCGATTTCAGCCAGGATTATCCACAGAATACCGGCAAAGTCATATGCTATGTTAGCTACGAGCAACTGCGCAGCGGCCAGATCGAAGTGGAGGGCAAAAAGATAGCGGTCGGCTCGCTGTCTTCCTACTACAAAGCGCTTCGAATAGCTAATTTGCTTGCCGATGAGATCAGGCGGGGTGATTTCAGGCTTGCCGAACCGATTGAACCTCTTGCTAAAGACAAGAAAATGAAATCCCTTGTGACAAGGAAAAAACCGTCATGAGCCAGACTGTTACGAAGAAATTGATGCTGTTTTTTCCACGATGTGAGTGTGAGAAGCCGATAATCTATCACCTGGTGAAAGATTACAATCTTGTTGTAAACATTTTTCGCGCGAAGGTCACTCCGGAGGAGGAAGGTTATCTTGTGCTGGATGTCACTGGCACTGAAGAGGATATCGAACGGGCCTTGGCCTTCGTAAAAACGTTTAACGTCTCCATCAACTATAGCGGCAAGGGGGTAACGCGCGACGAAAATAGCTGTACGCACTGCGGCCTCTGCATTACTCACTGTCCCACGGGCGCCCTGCGTATAGGCGACAAGAGTACGCGAGAGGTTATTTACAGCGAGGCCGACTGTATCGAGTGCCTGGCGTGCATTCGCGTCTGCCCGTTCGGCGCGCTGGCCTCGGCGTTTTAATAACATCGTTCAGCGTTCGGCGTTCTGCGTTCAGCGATAAACGCAGTGCGTAGGGTGTGCAAAATTCCTTTTTTTGCACACGCGTTGTTCTACGAAAACAGCACAAAACATGAGTCGGAAACGAACCTACAGGACTTTCACTTATCGAGAGGCAGTCTTTCGCATCTGTTGCGAGGAGTTCGATGCCGTCACTGCCGAGATCATACGACAGCGACGGATACTGGGAGATTATATTGCTCGTCATCCTGATTTTCGCAAATCTCTCGAACCGCTCGAGCTGCTTGCCGGCGCACCTGAGGTGGCGCAGAGCATGGCCCGTGCTGCAACACTTGTGGGTGTCGGGCCGATGGCCGCCGTCGCGGGTGCCATGGCACAATATGCAGGCATGGCGGCTCTCGATGCCGGAGCACGCGAGGTCGTCGTGGACAACGGCGGTGACATTTATATTCGTGCCGTCGAGCCGGTAATCATCGGCCTCATGACCGGCACGGCCGACCTGGGCGACCGGCTTGCATTCTCGCTTCAAGCCGACGATACACCGATTTCAATATGCTCCTCGTCGGGAAAAATGGGACACTCGATGAGCCTGGGCGAGTGTGATCTTGCTACTGTTGTAGCGAAAGATGCTGCATTGGCTGATGCAGCCGCTACTAAAGCCGCGAATCTTGTCAGGACTATTGAAGATATCGACCCGGCTCTGGATAGCATCGTCGGAATCGAAGGTATCGATGGTGTTATAATTGTTAAAGATGAACGCGTAGGTCTTGCTGGCAAATTGCCGCCGCTACTCAAGATTAAATGATGCCAATCAGCACAAGAAATGATAAACTATGCCGGCTGCAATTTAATGCTTAGAGAAAGGTAATTGCAATGAAAGAATCATACAAGACAACCAATCGCAGAGAGTTTCTTAAAACATTAAGCCTGACCGCGGCGGCATTGCCGTTCGCCGTAGAATCCGCCGCTGCACAGCCAAAATCTAATGCCGGTAAGAAACCCAAAAACGTTATCTTTATCCTCAGCGACGATCACCGCTACGATTTTATGGGATTTCTCAACAAGCCCAAATTTCTCGAAACGCCGAACATGGACCGATTGGTCCGCGAAGGTGCTTATATTAAATACGCCACCGTAACGACGTCTCTTTGCTCGCCGAGCCGGGCCAGCATTCTTACCGGCCAGTACGCCCATAAACACGGCGTCGTTGACAATAACACGCGCGTGCCGGAAGGCACGCGCTTCTTCCCGCAGGATTTACAAAAGGCCGGCTGGCAGACCGCCTTCATAGGCAAATGGCACATGGGGCACGCCAGCGACGAGCCTCGTCCCGGATTCGATAAGTGGATCAGCTTCAGAGGGCAGGGCGTCTATTACAATCCCACTTTTAACATCGACGGCAGGCAGGTAAAACATGAAGGCTACGTCTCCGACCTGCTGACCGATTATGCTCTGGACTGGATTGAAAACGGCCGCAAGCGGGACAAGCCTTTTATGCTCTATCTCTCTCATAAAGCCGTTCATGCCATGTTCGAGCCGGCCAAACGTCACCTCGGCAAATACCAAAACGTCCAAATCAAATATCCCCAAAACATGGCCGATACGGAAGAAAACTATAAAGGCAAACCCAGATGGGTCAGGGAGCAGCGTAATAGCTGGCACGGCGTGGATTACATGTATCACGGCCAGATGGGCTTCGACACGTTTTACCGCCGGTACTGTGAAACCTTGCTCAGCGTGGATGACAGTATCGGCCGGATTATCAATTACCTCGAAGATAATCATCTCGCCGAAGATACGCTTGTGATGTACATGGGCGACAACGGCTTTGTCTTAGGCGAGCACGGGCTTATCGACAAACGTCACGTGTACGAAGAATCCATGCGCGTGCCGTTTTTAGCGTGGTGTCCCGGCATGATAAAACCCGGCACAGTTATAGAGGAGCTTGTTCAGAACATTGACATAGCCCCGACTATTCTGGATGTTGCCGGTCTTGAAATCCCGAATCGTATGGATGGAAAATCCTTCCTGCCTATCCTGCAGGGCAAAAAGATTCCGTGGCGTGACGCCGCCTTCTACGAATATTACTGGGAGCGCAACTTCCCTCAGACTCCGACCACGCACGGTGTACGAACCGACCGTTACAAGTACATCCACTATCACGGCATCTGGGACATTGACGAGCTGTACGATCTGAAGGAAGATTCCAGGGAAATGAATAACCTCATCGACAGCCCCGAACATCAGAAGCTAATAAAGCAGCTCAATGACCGCATGTTCGATTGGCTGGAAAAAACAGACGGCATGCTGATCCCGCTGCGGCGTGACTCAGGCACCCAGCAGGACAAGCGCAATCCCGACAAAATCAAAAAATAACCTGTCATTTTGAGCGAACAGGCTGTGTCGCAATTACAAGTCGAATGTTTATTTATTTTTCTGACGATATGTTATAATAAGGCAACCAAACATGAAAGG